>JAGCCD010000247.1 GCA_017651785.1 Bacteroidales bacterium | reverse complement strand
CTCAATGGTATCCGCCCTTCGCGGCGAGGCCATCAAGTCCGGTATCGCAATGACCGGAGAAATGACCCTGCGCGGCCGCGTACTGCCTGTTGGCGGCATAAAAGAAAAGATACTCGCCGCCAAGAGGGCGGGAGTATCCACCATAGTCATCTCGGAAGAGAACCGCAGGGACGTAGAAGACATCAAGGAAATCTACGTGCGCGGACTCAGCTTCCACTACGTCAATACGATCGACGACGTAATAAACTTCGTATTTTAGAAGAGCGTCGGATGGTTTTCCTCAAGGCCGCGAAGGACCCGTTCCATCGCGGCCTGTCTGATTAGCGCCGAGCGTGAACGGACCTTGAAGCGGCGGCAGTACTCGTCTATAGCCGCAAGTTCCTTGTCGTTGAACAGAACGGACTTGCGGTGAATCCTGAGCATGGATTCGCGCTGCTTGTCGAAGTAGGCGGGATCTACTCCGGCAACCTTATTGCTTTTCCTTCTGGCCATAGTATGCGTTGATGTATTGGATTAGTTCCTGAAGAGATTCTGCCTCCAGCCGGCGGCCGAGGATTTCACCGTCAACGTCCGTGAAATACAGACGGGGCGTGGACATTACGCCGTACAGGCGGATATAGTCCGAGTCCATTTTGGGGTCCCACACGTGCACCACGCCTACGTTGTGGTTGTGCACCTTGAACTTGCGGCGGAACTGCCGCCATTCTTTCCTTATCTGGCCGCAGTATACGGCATAGAAACGGGCGGGAAACTCCACCTTCTCAAGTATGCCGGGCAGGACCTTCGACTCTATCTGGCACTTGGCGCAGCTTGTGTCGAAGAAGAACAGTATGGAGTGGCTGCCGTCCTGGGGCACCTTCATCTTGCGGCCGCAGGGCCTGCGGAGGTCTACCACGGGCGCCTTCATGCCAAGCAGGGTATTGCGGTTGAAGGTTACGAAGATATCGGCGTCCAGCCTGTCGAACTCGCTGCGCATCGCTATGGTGCCGGGCTTGAACCAGTTGTCGTAGACGTGGATGGCCACGGCCTCGTCTCCCATGACTTCCGACTCCTTGTAATGGTCGTACAGCCATAGCGCGATGTGCTGCATGGTTGAGGAGTCGCGTACGGAGCTGATGAGGAAGTCGCACTCTGCGCTCTTCACGTCAACGCTCTCCTTCTGGAGGGCGTCCGTGTAATTGGCGAGCATCTGGTCCAGCTTTGCAAAGGCGACGCTGTCTACGTATTGCTTGTTCGGAACCTGACGGTCCTGCGGCACCTGCGCGAACAGGCCGGTGCTCAGAACGGACAGCAAGAGTATGAGGAACGCCTTTTTCATCTTACCGGAGGAAGGGTTACGCCGTCGGGCACGAACATGGAGGTGTCTCCGTTGTGACGGAGGATATCGCGGACCGCGCTGGAAGAGATGTGTGCGAATTCCTGGGCGGTAGGGATGATTATGGTCTCTATCTCCGGAGCCAGGCGGCGGTTGGCGTCGGCAATGGCGCGCTCGTTCTCGAAATCAAGCATGTTGCGCACGCCGCGCACTATGTGGCGTATGCCGAGGTTGCGGCAGACGTCTATTGTAAGTCCGTCGTATTCAATTATTTGAATATTCTGCAGCCCGGCCGTTGCCTGGCGGATGATGTCCATTCGGGTTGCATTGCCGTAGAAGCCCGGTTTGTCCTGGTTTACACCGATGGCGATTACAACTCCGTCGAACATAGTGAGTGCGCGGCGGAGAATGTTAAGATGACCGGCGGTAAACGGGTCGAAGGAGCCCGGAAACAGTGCTATCTTGCTCATAACGTAGCAAATATAGCGATTATTTTATATAATGCGGCTATTTCCGGGCCCGAGGGGCTTAAACGAGGCCCTGGTCTACGATAGCGCCCGCCACTTTTATGAAGCCTGCCAGGTTGGCGCCCTTTACGTAATTCACCGTTCCGTCTTCCTGCGTGCCGTATTTGAGGCATGCCGCGTGGATGTCGGACATTATGCGGCGAAGATAGGAATCAACCTCTTCAGCAGTCCAGTGCTGACGCATCGAATTCTGGCTCATCTCAAGGCCAGATGTGGCCACGCCGCCCGCATTGGAGGCCTTTCCGGGAGAATACAGGAGTCCCGCACCCTGGATGATGCGGATGGCGTCCGGCGTTGTGGGCATGTTGGCGCCCTCTGCCATGCAGATGGCTCCACCCTTCACTATGTTCTCGGCGTCCTGCGCCTCAACCTCGTTCTGGGTTGCGCATGGCATCGCTATGTCGCAGGGAACGCACCAGGGGCGCTGGCCGGGGAAATACTGGGCCGTGGGGTATTTCTTGGCATACTCGCTTATCCTTCCGCGCATCATGTTCTTGAGCTGGAAGACATAGGCCATCTTCTCCTCGTCGAGGCCGTCGGGATCGTAGACAAAGCCGTCGGAATCGGACAGGGTCTGGACCTTTGCGCCCAGGCGCATGGCCTTCTGCGCGGCATACTGGGCCACATTGCCCGAACCGGAGATGTTGACCTTGCTTCCCTGGAAACCGGCGCCGCGGGTGGCGAGCATCTGCTCCGCGAAGTAGCAGAGGCCGTATCCGGTGGCCTCCGGACGCAGGAGCGAGCCGCCCCACGCGATGCCCTTTCCCGTAAGGGTGCCGTTGAATTCGTTCTTAAGACGCTTGTACTGGCCGAAGAGATAGCCGATCTCACGTCCGCCAACTCCGATATCGCCTGCGGGCACGTCAGTATCCGCGCCGATGTGACGGTACATCTCCGTCATGAAGCTCTGGCAGAAACGCATCACCTCACCGTCCGACTTGCCGCGGGGGTTGAAGTCAGAGCCGCCCTTTGCGCCGCCCATCGGGAGGGTTGTGAGGGCGTTCTTGAAGGTCTGCTCGAAGGCAAGGAACTTCATGATGGACAGGTTGACGCTTGGATGGAAACGTATACCTCCCTTGTACGGTCCGATGGCACTGGAGCACTGCACGCGGAAGCCGCGGTTGATCTGAATCGTGCCCCTGTCGTCCGTCCAGGGAACCCTGAAGATGATGATGCGCTCCGGCTCGGCAATGCGCTCGAGCACTTTGAGATCCATCAGATAAGGCGCCGACGTGATATAAGGGGCGACGCTCTCCGCAACCTCCCTTACTGCCTGGTGAAACTCGGGCTCGCCGGGATTGCGACCGATGACTTCCGCCATGAAGCCATCCAGGTAATTCTTGGTAAAAATGTCCATATGATATACACTACTAAAACTCTAACCTATTCTTCTTCAGCCTGTTGGAACCGCTCCGAGACATATCGCCGCCACTTGTCCAGAAGGGCCGTCATATCCGGCGGTATAGGGCTTGCGAAACTCATGAACTCACGTGTGCGGGGATGCACGAAGCCGAGCGTCCGCGCATGAAGCGCCTGCCTGGGGCATATCTCGAAGCAATTGCGGATGAACTGCCTGTACTTGGCGTAAATGGTCCCCTGCCTGATCTCCGTGCCTCCGTAACGGTCGTCGCCAAAAATGGGATGGCCTATGCTGGAAAGGTGCACTCGGATCTGATGGGTACGGCCGGTCTCCAGCTTGCATTCAACAAGGGTTACGAAGCCCAGGCGCTCAAGCACCTTCCAGTGCGTTACGGCGTGCTTTCCCTTTTCCGGGTCGGGCGTGGTGCAGAAACGCAGGCGGTCCGACGGGTCGCGCATGAGGTTGGCGTCCACCGTGCCCTCATCTTCCTTTATATCTCCCCACACGATAGCCACATAGCGGCGCTCTATGGTGTGGAGGAAGAACTGATGGGCGAGGTTGAGCTGCGCCTCGTCGTTCTTGGCCACGGCGAGCAGGCCGCTGGTGTCTTTGTCTATCCTGTGAACAAGTACGCCCATACGGTCGTCGCCCTCGTCTTCCGGGCCCTGGGTTATGCCCAGATGGAATGCCAGCGCGTTCACCAGCGTACCCTCATAGTGTCCGTGACCGGGATGGACCACAAGGCCCGCGGGCTTGTCTATCACAAGCACGTCATCGTCCTCGTACACTATGTTTAGGGGAATGTCCTGGGGGATGATCTCTACGCCGCGGCGCCTGTAAGGCATCACGAAGCGGATGATGTCTCCGGGGCGGACTATGTAATTGGCTTTTACTGTCTTGTCTCCAACCTGAACGAAACCCTCTTTTATGGCGCACTGCACGCGGTGCCTCGAGGTGCGCTCGAGGTGGGTTGACATGTATTTGTCTATGCGGAGCGGTGCCTGCCCGGGGTCTACCTCAAGGCGGAAATGCTCGAACATTTCCTGCTCGTCATCGAGCAGTTCGGGATCAATTGTCTCCCTTGTTTGCATCGAGCGAGAGATACAGGGTGACGCCGGTGCCGAGTACGGTGGGGACTCCGGTTGCCCCGGGACGCTGGGAATAGACCATTGCGGCGAGGGAGTCGCTGTATGTACGGACAGACTTGTCAAAAACCAGGGAGCTCACGTTGAGGGAGCTGTTGTGAAGGGCGTTTATGGCGCTGAGGTACTTGTAGCCGCGAAGGTTGGGAACGAACGTGAGGGCGTCGGACCCGTTGAGGCCGAGTACAAGGTCTATGGTGGAGCCGGTATAGATTTCTTTCCCGGCAGCTATGTCCGAACCGCGGTATTTCTGGCGAAGGACGTTGTTTGTGGCGATATCTGCCACATAGTCCAGGCGGCCGAGCATGAGGCCCTTTGAGTTGAGCTCCGCTATTGCCTGACGCAGTGATACGTGCACCAGGTTGGGCATTACTACCTTCTTGGGCATCATTGAATTGACGGTGAGGGAAATCTTGCGGCCGGGCTTTACATGGCTGCCCGCCTTGGGATTCTGGCTCACTACCGCTCCCCTGGCGACGCGCTTCATGTACACGGAATCCAGAACTATGGTTTGAAGACCGGCTGCGGACGCCGCATGGCTTGCATCCGACGCCAAGAGGCCTGAGAGGTCAGGTACTACCACCTCTTTGCCGTGACGGGTGCGGATTGAGAGGAAAATACTTGCGACGGCCACTATGAGAACTACGAAAAGCACTCCCAGGAGGAGATTGCGGACTATCCAGTTGCCGGCAAATGATTTCTTGTTTTGAGCCATAATGAGGCAAAGATACAAAACTATTTCTTCCCGAGCAAGAACCTTACTACCAGCAGGGCGAGCAGCAGAAGGAAGGCGAGCGAGCAAACCCTGCCCACGATATCTCCGTGACGGGTGAAGAAAGACTGCCTGGTATTCACGTTAACAGTGCCACGCAGGGTTGCCTCCTCCCACCAGGGCGTGCGGGAAACAATATCTCCCCTCTGGTTGATGAAGCAGCTTATACCGGTATTGCCGCAACGTGCAATGTCACGCCTGAGCTCTATGGCGCGGAGGCAGCTGTAGCTGAGGTGCTGCCTGTAGCCGGGAGTGTTCCCCCACCAGGCGTCGTTGGTAATTACTGCAAGGAAGCCGGCACCGCGGGAGGCGTATCCGGTGCAGTACTCTCCGTAAACCGACTCGTAGCACACCGCGCAGCCAAGGGGCGTACCGTCGCCCATATGCAGCAGGCTTATCTCCTTCTGGCCCGAATCGCGCGCCATCAGCGAGGTTACTCCCATTTTTGATGAGAGCCAGTTGTCAAGCGGCACGAAGATTTTGGGATACGGCGTAAGTTCCGTTCCCACAACAAGTTTGCTCTTGTGGAACACCTCTGTACGGCCGTCTGAGGAAAGCATGATCGCGCTGTTGTGGGGTTCTCTCCATCCTTCTCCCCAGGGGAAGCTGTTAAGGCTTGGAGCGCTGCGCTGGGTGTAGAGCTGATTGGTAACGGCTCCAAAGAGGAAATCGGACCCGGGATGCTCTTCAAGGAAGCCCCTGAAACGCTTCCAGGTGGCCGAAGAGGGAATATCGTTGAGTATTACGTCCGAAGTGAAAGTTTCCGGAGCCACGAGCAGCTGCGCGGACTGCTCTGCCAGAGGGGTCTCCAGAAGCCCCAGCAGGAGGTCGTTCTGCTCTGCCTGCTTCATGCTCTGGAACTTGTGATAGGGATCCAGGTTAGGCTGCCCGATAAGCACCGATACCTCTTTCTCCGACTTCTCCCTGTAACTGTTGTACATTATGGACGAGCATATGGGAAGGCCGGCAAAAAGCAGCACAATAGCGCACAGAACAGCCGTGCGGGCTGCCTTAGTCCATTTCTGCACACGGCCCTGGGCAAGGGCGACAAGCGCTCCGAAGACCGCAAGGTTTGAGCACCATACCCAAAGGGAGCCGCCCAGAGTGCCGGTTATGCTGTACCACTGGATGCTGCGCACGCTGGTGGCAAAAGCGTTGCCGAACACCAGCCACGGCCAGGAGATCTGGGCGGAGGTGAGATACCAGCGCTCCCAGGCAATCCAGGTTGCAACCAGCAGCACATAGGGCACCACGCCGCCAAGCCTTTTCTTGGAAAGACGGAACAGTCCCCAGACCAGAGACATCTGCAGTGAATTGGCAAGCACGGCGAAGATTCCTCCGCCAACCGTGGCGTTGCACACCCAGAATGTCGTGAGGGCGTTCCACAGCACGAATGAGCTGTAGTGCCAAATCCAGAAATGCTTCTGCTTTGCGCCCGTGGCTATATAGTCAGCCACCAGCAGCGGGACGAGCGCCACCAGCGACACCATACCCGTATGCGGCACGAGCCACGGGATGCTCATCAGCACTCCCGAGGCTCCTGCCAGCAGCCAGAGGGCCGCTTTTGTTGATACTCTGTTTTTCAAATCGCAAGTTTATTTGGGATGCTATCTGAAGCGGGGAGGGCCTCCGGGACCTCTGCCGCCAGGACCGCCAGGGCCGCCGGGGCCGCCGCGTCCGCGCATGTTGGAACGGTCGAAGTTGCCGAACCTCCAGGTAAGGGACAGGATAATATAGCGGCCGAGGGTGTTGTTGTACACCTCCGAGTGGTAGTTGGCATTGTCGGACACGCTGATGTTCTTGGCCTGGCCCAGGATGTCGTAGCCCTTGAGGGCGATGGTCATGGTGTTCTTGAACAGCAGCTTCTGGATTTCTGCGTTAAGGATGTGCTCGGGCCTGTAGTTAAGCTCGCT
>JAGCCD010000246.1 GCA_017651785.1 Bacteroidales bacterium | reverse complement strand
CGTTTGCCAGTAGTGTACTCCGGTGCTGCCGTGATTGTACATATCGCTTACGCCGAAACTCCAGTGCGGAGCTATGGTAAACTCCAGCAGGGCAGCCATCCAGTCGCGTGTAAGTTCCTGTGAATAAAGGTATTGCAGCTCCACCCTAAGGGCCGTTGTGCTGCTGGTGCGCCACTGCCCGTCGAACACAAATACGTTCTGGGCGTCCGTCGCCTTGCGGTTGCCGTGGGTGGGGGAGTTCTCCTGGATGGATACGAATATCACGCTGCGGAAACTCCGGGACCATCGGCGGTCCAGCTCTATGTTGATGTCGCGGTAGGCGAGGTGCCAGGTATCCCTGTCCGGCAATGCGCAGGGGAGCGCCTGTATCCAGCTGCCGCCCACGTGAAGCTTCATTCCGTATCGCCCTCCAAGGGCTGTGCCCCTGCGGAAGCTGTAATAGGCATCCCCCTGAAAACCGGCTTCTCCGTCGGCAAAAGTGACGTAGGGATTGAGCCCCGCCAGCATATAGGTCTGCTGCATACAGAGCGACGGCAGGTAGTTTATCGTATTGGCTACTGAATATGCGCCGGCGCTCAGGAAGATGCGGGACGCCATATTCTCCAGCCGCCTGAGAGTAACGGCCGCAGAGAAGGGACCGGTGGCGTAATTTACCTCCAGCAGCTGTGCGTTGCCTCCTTTGAGGATGTAGCGCTCGTGCGCGCCGGGAAGCGCTTCCGCATAGAAGTCGTTCCCTTTGCCAACGTATTCAGCCTTCATTGAGAAGCCGCCTGCGGCAATCTGGGCTCGGGCGGACCACCCGGGGACGTGCCGGGGCACGGTAAAGCCTCCGGCGGTGGCGAGCGCGCAGATGTCCTGGTCCACTCCGGACGAGATGCGGTCTGTCACCGATCCTTCCAGCCTGAGCCACTCAAGCGGCTGAACGGAAACGTCGGCTCCGGCAACGGCAGTGCCCGCATAAGGCCACAGGCCGTATTTTGGCAGGCCTCCCAGCAGCTTTACTTCCAGCACGCGGCCGCGGGTGTGAAAAGCGGCGAATCCTCCGGTGATGACGTTGTTTATGCCCATTTCCCTGTCTTCCCAGCTGCGCAGCAGAAGGCCGCTTCCCAGCTGCTCGTGGAAGGATCCGGCGTGCAGCTGCACAGGGCCGTGACGCCAGTCCAGGTAGAGCCCGGTAAGGCCGGCGCCGTGAAGCTCGGACGGATAGCCCGCCAGCGCCTGGGGGTACCATTCAGCCTGCAGCCCGGCAGAAAGAGAATCCCTCTGCCAGTCAAGCTTGAAGTAGTTGTTGCTGCCGAGCCGGTGGGCCGGGGTGCCCGTTACGGCATCGTCCAGATACAAGATGTTTGCGGTCTCTATGCTCCCTGTAACACGTCCCCAGCCGGCGCCCGTGCTGTCGGGTGCCGCGAGCATTAGGGAAGTCAGGAGCGCGAGAAGCATATTATTCGGTCAGAGTCCACTCGGCGCCGTCCTTGGTGTCTTTCACCTGGATGCCGAGGGCTTTGAGATTGTCGCGAATGCGGTCCGACGTGGCCCAGTCCTTTGCGGCCTTTGCGGCGGCTCTCTGTTCCAGCACCATCGCCATAAGGCCGTCTATCACTTTCTTGTCCGCGCCGCCTGCGGCCGCCTCGTCCTTAAGGCCGAGCACGCCGAACACCACATCGTCGAACAGCTGGCAGAGGGTCTGCAGGTCGCCTGTGCCGAACTTTATCTGTCCCGCCTTTGCGGAGTTGATGAGCCTTACGGCCTCCGATATCTGGGCAAGTGCCACGGGGGTGTTCATATCGTCGCACAGGGCGTCGTAGATACCCTCGAATACGGCCTTCACGGCCTCAGACTCTGCCGGGCAGCTGTCCGGAGCCACTCCGAACGTTTCTTCACCGTATGCATATTGAGGCGCCTTGCGGCCGGCCATGGCGTAAAGGTCTCGGGCGGCCTGGAGCACGCGTGCAAGGCCTTTTTCTGCCGCGAGGAGGGCGTCGTTGGAGAAGTCAAGCGTACCGCGGTAGTGGGCCTGGAGGATGAAGAAACGCACCGTCATGGGGCTGTATGCCCTTTCCAGCTTGGGATGGTCTCCGGTGAAGAGCTGCGGCAGGGTGATGAAGTTGCCGAGCGACTTGCCCATCTTCTGGCCGTCGATTGTAATCATATTGTTGTGCACCCAGTAGTGCACGCCCTGAGTGCCGCGCGAGGCCACGTTCTGGGCGATTTCGCACTCGTGGTGGGGGAACATCAGGTCCATTCCGCCGCCGTGGATGTCGAACTCCCTGCCGAGGTACTTTTCTCCCATGCAGGAGCACTCAAGGTGCCAGCCCGGGAAGCCCTCGCCCCAGGGGGACGGCCAGCGCATTATGTGCTCGGGCTCCGCCTTCTTCCAGAGGGCGAAGTCGAACGGGGCACGCTTGTCGCCCTGGCCGTCCAGGGAACGTGTGCCCTCAAGCGTGTCGTCCAGGTTGCGGCCGCTCAGGATGCCGTAGCGGTGCAGGCGGTTGTATTTCTGGACGTCGAAGTATATGCTGCCGTTTGACTCGTATGCCAGGCCGTTGTCCAGAATCTTCTTGACCGTCTCTATCTGCTCTATGATGTGTCCGCTGGCTCGGGGCTCTATGGAGGGCGGCGCACAGTTCAAAAGGCGCATTGCGTCGTGGTAGCGCAGGGTGTATGCCTGCACCACCTCCATGGGCTCCAGCTGCTCCAGGCGGGCTTTCTTGGCTATCTTGTCCTCGCCTTCGTCGGCGTCGTGCTCAAGATGGCCCACGTCGGTTATGTTGCGCACGTAGCGGACCTTGTAGCCAAGGTGGCGCAGGAGCTTTGACAGCACGTCGAACGTTACGCCGGGGCGGGCATGGCCCAAGTGGGCGTCACCGTACACGGTGGGGCCGCAGACGTACATGCCGGCGTGGCCTTCGTGTATGGGTTTGAACAGCTCCTTGCTGCGTGAGAGTGTATTGGTAAGTCTGAGTGGTCTCATAGGTCGGAATTTTTATTCGGTCTCAAGCTCAAGGGTTTCGCCCGCCTTTACGGTGAAGCAGTTGTCTACATAGTATTCTCCGTAGTTGTTGGTGCTCTTCTTTACGCGGTTGCCGTATTTTGCCTGTACGTAGATGAGTACGCGCAGATTTGAGGATTTCCACTTGGAATCAACCTTCGTGCTCCAGGAGAAGTCGCGCGAGGAGAAGGATCCCGTCTGCGAGAAAGTGTCTCCCTCTACGCTGGTGAGCGCCTTGCGGGCCACGCCGTCGTGAGTGTAGTAGGGATGGTCTCCTTCCTCGTAGTCCGACTGGGCGGTGACTATGTCGTCTTCAACTACCAATGCGGTAACAAGATAGCTTCCGGGTGCCGTGAAGTACAGTGTGGCGTCTACATTGAGGTTGCCGCCGTCCAGCGCAGTCCGGATACTTGCCCCGGACACGGTGCCGTACAGGTTCTCCGTCTCCTTGGCAGCCTCCACTATGCGGTTGGCGGTGCTGTTTATGTCCATATTGCCTATCTCTATCCTGCCGTCTGCAATTCCGGTGGGGAATCCGCTGATACGGTAGCGGGTTTCAAGAGGGCCGGCGGACTCGAACTCGAGCGAACTGCCGCCGCCGTGGATGGCGAGGTGCTGGATCTTGCCCGGATAGAGCTCCTGCGCCTTCTTGACGCTCTTGTTCATCCTGGGACACCAGCCGCACCAGGTCGCCGTGAAGCGCATCAGCAGGGACTGGTGGCGGAATTTCTTTGCAGCCCATTCGGGCATTCCTTCCTGTGTGACGATGAGAGGTATGCACGTGCCGCCCTCGTCGCAGAACACGATTGTGCCCTCGCGGGAAGATTCGCTCTCGTTGGCATTGGCCTGGAAAGTATGCACGCGCCCGTTTTCCTCTATTTCAGAGATCCAGTCGGGAATGGTGTTGATGTGATATGGCATTGTGCCGAAGACCATTACGGTGAAGGTGCCGCCCTGGCCGGGAATGGCCTGGGTGGTCTTGTCCAGGGCGAATACGTCGGCGCCGGACTGCACCACTTCTATGGTCTTGGGGCCAAGCTCGCTGTTAAGCACCACCATACCGGATCTTCCCGGGCCGCCGAAATTGCGCATGACTTCTATATGCACGATGCTTTCCTTCATCGCCTTGCTGGACGGGGATATGGAGGCGGTAATCCAGGATGCGGCGGCGTCCTCTACCTTGACCGTGAAGTCTACGTTGTGCCGGATCTTCACGTCGAAGGTCTCTCCTTCGTCCGATGAGCTTAAGTGCTCCTGCTCGGGCTTGAGGGTGTTGGCCTCGAGCTGTATGATCTCAAGGTCTTTCTGGGCGAGGCCGCAGGATATGGTGACCTTGGCGTAGCGCTCGTTCCCTCCTTCGTGGTTCATTGTGGTGGTGACCCTGATGGTGGACTTTCCTGGCTCGCCTGAGCTGGGGGCGACGCGGCACCAGGAGGTGTTGTCGGACACTGCGGTCCACTTTGCGCTGGCGGTGAACTCTACGGAATAGATGTCTCCGGCCGCCGGGAAAATGTAAGACGTCTGGTCGATGTCTATGAAGGCGTCCGAAATGATTGACGAGCAACCGCAAAGGAATGCCGCTGCGGCGGCGAGTAAGAATCTTGCTTTCATATTAGAAACGGATTTCCATACCGATGTTTATTGCGTTGGGCGCCCAGGCGGGAGCCTTTTTGAATAGATTGCCCATATTCCAGAAGGGCTGTGCGCCGTCGCAGAGTTTCACTTCTCCGGTGGCGGGATCTGTCCAGTGACGCTGCGTGACCCTCCAGATGAAGTCTACCCTCAGCAAGCGGAAGATGTTTGAAAGACCGGCTCCCAGCTCTATGTAGGGCTCTTTTTCCATTCCGCGCGTGATGACGTTTCCGTAAGAGGGGAACCTTGTCATAGCACCGAATTTGGGGTCTGAGCCGTTGTTCTCGTCGCGCAGCGTACCGTAGGCGACCTTGGCTATGAACTCTTCACGGAGCTGAAGCTCGCGGATGAGGGGAATCTTGCCCAGGAAGAAGCCGTTGAATGTGTGATACCAGATGAGCGTGGCCCAGGTGTCGGCCGCGAACTCGAAGTACTGCATACAGGAGAACGAGCTCTTGTCCGTCATCACGGTAGGGTTGGCCTGGAAGAGGTTGAGGAGCGTCCAGGGCACCTGGCCGATGATGGTTCCCGTCCTGAGGTGCATGTCGGACATGCCGATGGGCGGAACGCGGAACTTCCAGTCCACGTGCACCTGCGGCATAAAGAAGCCTATTGCGGGATTGTCCGCATCTATGGTGCGAAGGCCGGGAATTGAGCCCTGGAGGTCCAGGCTCACGATAGGATATTCACTGTGGACGTAGGTCTTGTTGTAGTAACCGCGATTTACGGTCTCTTCCTTGGAGAAGCGGAGCTTAAGGCGCAACTCGTTGGTAGCCACACTGTTAAAACTGGTGCCGTCCCATCTGTCCATGGGCACGAACGGATTGGCGTAGTAGCGCCTGAGCGTCATGGCCGCCACGCCGTTGAGCTGCATCGAGAACTCGTGGTCGTACCGCACCTCGAGCATTGTCTGCAGCACGGGCTTGCTTTCCTTTGCCCAGATGGAGCTGAGGGGATTGCCCACCGTGAGGTTGCTGAGGCCCTTGCCCAGCTGGTGCACGTCGTGCGAGAGCTCTGCGGTGATCTTGCGCTGCGGGTCTCTCTTGAGCATATGCTCATAGTACAGCTTGCCCTTCCATTTCTTGTCCAGGAAGCCGTATGCTGCGTATGCCTTTATCTGGAAGTCCGTGCTCAGCTCTTTGGAGGTGTGGATGCCGAATTTAGGCCGCGCTCCCTCCAGGCTGTTGTAGGAATACATGCTTCCCAGCGGGCCAAAGCCTATCTTGCCTATGTCGAAATAGTCCTGTGCAAAGGAGTAGGCAATCTTGAAGCCTACTTTGTACCAGGTGGTCTGCTGGACGTCGTTCACCATCCTGTATATGCCCTTTTCTCCGTCTGTGAGCTCGACGGGGCGGGCCTGTTCCCAGAATGCCTCGTCCTTATGGTTGGAATCTTCAAGCACCTTCACCTTACCCTCTTCCTCGTGCATGTCCTCGATGGGGGAGAAATCGGGATTGGAGTAGCTCAGGAGGCGGTTGCCCAGCACGGACATCATCTTTGTGGAGTCTCCAAGGGCGATGGAGAAGTCTGCGTAGAGCTTGTCGGAGCTGAAGAACCAGGTGGAGTCCTGCAGGCGCTGGAACTCCTCCTCCAGCACTATGTCCCTGAGCCAGTTGACGTTGCCGCCCCTCTGCATCTTGGCTTTCACGCTCTTTATGGCGAACTCCTCGGCGTCTATGCGCATTTCTCCGTCAAGCACGGGGCTGGAGACCAGGGGCTTGGGATGATATCGCACCACGTATGTCTTGCGGCCGTCCATCTGCAGGGAGTCTACGATGAAGTAGTTGTAGTACAGGAGGCCGTTTTTCTGCGCCGGCGACGGGAATTCTACGTTGAAGCAGTTGATGAACGGACGGTAGAAATTGGCCTTGAGGTGCATGCTGCCCGTGAACTGGGTGAGCAGGTTGTGGTCTGGGTTGATACCCGACACCTTGTTGGCCAGGATGGTTTCGTTGTCCAGCTCGGGATTGGCCCTGTGGCGCCGCTCCAGAAGGGTTTCTGACAGCATTGCGGGCAGGTAGGGCACGCCGCTCACGGCAGATGTGTCCATATAGTCGAAGACGAAGCCCAGCTGCTTGTTGAAGAAGGGGTTGTCCAGCTGCTCGCGGGCGTGGGAAATGTCCAGCTCCATCTTGTTGTAGATGTTGCAGGTGAACCAGGGACGCAGGTCGGGGTCGTTGCGCTCGCGGTTGGCCTCTATGTTGGCGAGGAGGCGTTTGATCTTCTTGTTGTCGGCCTTTACGAACGAGCCGGAGAGCTCGTTGTTGGTGAGCTTGAGTTTGAAGTTCACCTCCGTGAACGCGCCCACT
>JAGCCD010000245.1 GCA_017651785.1 Bacteroidales bacterium | reverse complement strand
GCCCAGCGGAGTGGCGCCCGAGATGGCATCCACCGAAGGGATGAATCCGCGGGGCGCAGTCCAGTTGGTCATCTGCACGGGGAAGGAGATGAGCAGGAACACGCGGCCGGCGATTGCCGGGTTGAAAAGGTTCTGGCCAAGGCCTCCGAACGACATCTTGACCACGCCGATGGCGAAGAGCGCACCGATGAACACTATCCACCAGGGGGTGGTGGACGGCAGGTTCATGGCAAGCAGAAGGCCCGTAACGAGTGCCGACCAGCCGCTGAATATCTCCGGCTTGTGCATGAGGTACTTGGCGATGAGCCACTCAAGCCCCACGCAGAAGACGGCGCTCAGGGCGAGCACCAGCAGCTCCGACCAGCCGTAGAACAATATGGAAACTACGATCGCAGGGCACAGGGCGATGACCACATCGCGCATTATCCCGTTGGTAGATGCGGGCGAATGCACGTGCGGCGAAGGGGAAACTAACACTTTATCCATGGCACGTTACTTTTTGGCGTTTCTGGCCCTGATGACACCCATAACCTGGCCCTTGGCCATACGGATGTTGTCCAGCAGGGCGATGCTGGCGGGGCAGCTGTACTGGCAGCAGCCGCATTCTATGCAGTCCTGGGCGGCGTTTGCCTCAAGTGCGGCAACGTCTGAGGCTGCGTAAAGGGACTTGAGCAGGAACGGCTCCAGGCCCATGGGGCAGGCGTCGGCGCAGCGGCCGCAGCGGATGCAGGGGCTCTCCTGCTTACGGACCGTTGACTCGCCGAGGTAAAGGATCGATGATGAGCCCTTTACGGTGGCGGCGTCAAGATTGGCGATTGCCTTGCCCATCATAGGGCCGCCGCTAATGAGCTTCTTTGCGCCCTCGGGCACTCCGCCGGCGTACTCTGCAATGTAAGACAGAGGCATGCCGATGCGGAAGAGGTAGTTGTGCTGACGCTCCACGGGGAGACAGTCTCCTGTGATAGTCAACACATTGGTAACCAGAGGCTTATTCTTCTGTACGGCCTCATATACGGCGAGCGATGTGGCTACGTTCTGCACCACGGCGCCCACGTCTATGGGAAGACCGCCAGAGCCTACCTGACGGTGCATCACGGCGTCTATGAGCTGCTTCTCACCGCCCTGCGGGTAGCGCTTCTTGAGCACTTCTACACGGATGCCGGGATAGGCGAGCTTCTTCACAGATGCGCGTGCCGCTGCAATTGCCTCGGGCTTGTTTTCTTCTATTCCTATGACGCAGGGGCAGCCTCCCAGCACTTTCTGCATAAGGGCGGCGCCAACTACAATCTCGTCCGTGCGCTCCAGCAGGATACGGAAGTCGCTGGTGAGGTAGGGCTCGCACTCAGCGCCGTTAAGGATGAGGCATTCTGCCTTCTTGCCCGGCGGCGGGTTAAGCTTAACGTGCGTGGGGAAGGTTGCGCCTCCAAGGCCCACTACGCCGTTCATCTTAATGCGGTCAAGTATGAAGTCCCTATCCTCCGGAATCTCAGTTACCAGCTCGGGGCTGAGGTCTATCCCCTCTGCCCACTCGTCTCCCTGAACCTCAATCTCTATGTGCATCTGGTTGAAGCCGGCAAGGTCTTTTCTGGGGCCGATGGCGGTGACCTTACCGCTCACCGGAGAGTGGATGTAGGCGGAGATAAAGCCGCCGGGTTCCGCTATCATCTGGCCCGCCTTGACGGTGTCTCCCACCTGTACCACAGGCTTGGCCATTGCTCCAAGATGCTGGAACATAGACACATACACCTTGGGCGGAAGAGGCAGGGTTTCTATCTTGCAGCCGCGGGAGAGCTTGTTGTCTGCGGGGTGGATACCGCCGATGGAGAATGTAAGTTTAGCCATTGTTTTCCTCCTTCTTTACCTCTGGTTGAACAGCAGCTGCAGCGGCTTTTGCGGCCTCTGCGGCCTTGGCCTTGCGGTCGGCAATGCGCTTCTTGATGCCCTCCTTGTCCAGCTCCTTGGGGAAGTTTACGCCGTGGATGGCTCCGGTGGGGCACATAGCCTCGCACTCGCGGCAGAGCTTGCACTTTGCAGGATCTATGTAGGCCACGTTGTCTGCAATGGTGATGGCGCCGTGCGTGCAGGTCTTCTCGCATATGCCGCAGCCTATGCAGGCATTGGCGCAGGCCTTGCGCGCAACGGGACCCTTGTCTTTATTGACGCAGGAAACGAATACGCGCATTCCGCGAGGGCCCTTGTTACGCAGCTCTATGATGCGCTTGGGGCACGCCGCAACGCACTTGCCGCAGGCGGTGCACTTGCTCTCGTCCACCACTGGCAGGCCGGTTGCAGGATCCATGGAGAGGGCGCCGAACTGGCAGGCGGCAACGCAGTCTCCGCAGCCCAGGCAGCCGAACAGGCAGCCGGTGTCTCCTCCGTAGAGGGCGGATTTTACCTTGCAGCTCTTTACGCCGGCGTACTCGTTGATGCGGGGGCGCGCCTCACAAGTTCCGTTGCAGCGCACCACCGCCACAAGCGGCGCGGCCTCGGCCACTTCGCAGCCAAGTATGGCGGCCACCTTTTTCATTACCTCGGCGCCGCCCACGGGGCAGTTCTGCGACTCAAGGTTGCCGGCTTTCACGGCGGCATCTGCAAAAGCGCGGCAGCCCGCGAATCCGCAGCCGCCGCAATTTGCACCCGGAAGGGTCTTTTCAATCTCGTCTATCCTGGGGTCTTCCTCAACCCTGAACTTCCTGGCAATGAAGTAAAGCGCCAGAGAAAGGATGAGGCCGAGAGCCGTAAGGATGACGACGGTCCAGATGATTGTGCTGGTCATTTCAGGAAAAATGAATAGTCTTTGCTGATTTTATTTCGGAAAAGGAATAATACGAAGTAACAGAGAATCACGGCTCCGATGGCGCCCAGGCCGGCGTATAACTCGCCTACTCCCAGGGCGTTAAGGAGCATGAGGGCTACGAACAGCACTACCAGCGGAAGGCCGTAGGCAATGAAAACCGCCTTGTAGCCCATACTCTTTTTGAGCACCACCTCAACCTCGTCCCCAACCTGGCGGGGAGTCCAGGCGCTGGTGCGCACCTGCACCTGCTTCACCTGCTGCTCGCCAAGGCTGCAGAGGCCTTTGGCGTGGCAGGCGGCGCAGGCTGCCTCCGAGATTATCTCTATTGTGGTAATCTCGGGGTCTATGGCCACTATGCGGCCTTTATGGGTGATTTCTTCCATCAGAATTCACTTGTGGGGCCGAAGCCGCCGTAAGACTGTGACGGGAAGGGATTGTCCTCGTTCATTCCGGAAGGAACGGCGCGTACGGCCATGCGGTCAAGCGCATCGTCCATCTCAAGGAAGCGGATCTGGTTGCTCTTGAATACCATGTCTATGTCGCACGTTTCTCCGTTACGGTGCTTGGCGATGATGATCTGGGTTTTCTCGCGGTCTTCCAGGTTCTCGCTCAGGCCCACGTAATCGGGCCTGTGGATAAAGATGACCATATCGGCGTCCTGCTCTATGGATCCGGACTCACGTAGGTCGCTCAGCATAGGCTTGCCCGCGCTGCCAGCGCGGTTTACAGCCTGGCGGGAGAGCTGGGAAAGCGCGATGATGGGTATGTCAAGCTCCTTT
>JAGCCD010000244.1 GCA_017651785.1 Bacteroidales bacterium | reverse complement strand
CATCTCACCGACACCCGCAGCGCAGACCAGGCCGTGGTCATTCCGCTTACGGTAAGCCAGACGCTGTACCACAGGGGCAACAACATAGACCTGCTGTGCGACACCGGCAGGAGCGGGATCAGCATGACAAGCCTGGAAGGCCGTATGCGTCAGATACTTGCGCGCCAGCACAGCTTCGATCCTACGGACAAGCAGGCCGTATTCATGATAAACACCGAGGAGATGTTCTCCCTTATGGACAACCTGTTCACGGGGCTCGATTTCCTCATCTGGCTCGTTGGCCTTGGGACCATCCTGGCCGGAATAATAGGCGTTAGCAACATCATGATGGTAACCGTCCGCGAGCGCACCACAGAGATCGGCATCCGCCGCGCAATAGGCGCCACGCCCCGGGACATCCTGAGCCAGATAATATTCGAGAGCATAGCCCTTACCCTGGTGGCGGGCTCGCTGGGAATAGTATTCTCCGTTCAGGTACTGCGGCTCACCCAGACCATAGTGAACAGCATGCCCAATATGTCCGGAGAATTCCAGATAAGCTTCTGGACCGCCATAGCCGCCGCGCTCCTGCTTACGGTACTCGGCGTAGTGGCCGGCCTCGCCCCCGCGTCCAGGGCGATGGCGATCAAGCCGGTGGACGCAATGAGAGACGAATAATAAAAGCACAAGATATGAAAAGAGTCATCAAGTACATCGTTTTCGCGCTGATAGCGGCGCTGTTCATCGGGACCTTCGTGTTCCTGTTCAAGAACTCCCGCCCTCAGAAGATTGAGTATCAGGAATTTACCGCAGACTATGGCAATGTAGCGCGCACCACCGTGGTTACCGGCAAGATAGAGCCCCGCAACGAGGTGAACATCAAGCCGCAGATAAACGGCATCATCTCCGAGCTCTACAAAGAGGCAGGCCAGCAGGTGAAGGAGGGCGAGGTCATTGCCAAACTCCGCGTCATCCCCGACATGAACTCCCTCAGCTCGGCCCAGAGCCGCGTGCGCCTCGCAGAGATCAACCTCAAGCAGGCCAAGACCAACTACGAGCGCGAAAAGGCCCTGTACGACAAGAACCTCGTGAGCGACGAGGAGTACGACCAGGTGCTCCAGGCCTACGAGCAGGCAAAGGAAGAGAAAAACGCCGCGCAGGAGTCCCTGGAGGTCATAAGGGACGGCGTATCAAAGAGCAACGCCACCGGAAGCTCCACCCTTGTGCGCTCCACCATCACCGGTCTCATTCTGGACATTCCCGTGAAAGTGGGTAATTCCGTTATCCAGGCCAACACTATGAACGACGGTACAACCGTTGCCACCGTTGCCAATATGTCAGACCTCATCTTCGACGGCAACATAGACGAAACCGAGGTGGGTACGCTGGTAGAGGGCATGCCAATGAAAATCAGCATCGGTGCCATTGCCGATTACAGCACCCAGGCCGCCCTGGAGTACATTTCGCCCAAGGCGGTAGAGAACAACGGCGCCAATCAGTTCGAGATAAAGGCGGCCGTGAAGGCCGACGGGGGCCATACTATCCGCTCGGGCTACAGCGCCAACGCAGAGATAGTACTGGAACAGGCCGACAGCGTGCTGGTAATTCCCGAGAGTGCGCTGGAGTTCGAGGGTATGGACACCTTCGTGTACCTTAAGGGCGCCGACGGCACGTTCACCAAAAGCCCCGTCACCACAGGCCTGTCGGACGGACTTAACATAGAAATCCGCAGCGGCCTTGCCAAAGGTGACGTCGTGCGCGGATCCATAATCATCCAAGACATCGTAAAGAAATGAAACGCATCCTCATAGCATTGGCCGCCGTGCTCGCAGGCACGGGCGCATTCGCACAGCAGGGCCCGTGGAGTCTCAAGGACTGCATAGATTACGCACTCGAGCACAACCTTACGGTTCAGCAGAACAGCCTCACCGTAGAGCAGAGGGAGGTAGACCTGAGCACGGCCAAAAGCCGCCGTCTCCCCTCGCTGGGCGCATCGGCCGGAGAGAATTTCTCCTTCGGCCGAGGTCTTACGGAAGACAACACATACTCCAACTCCAACACAACTTCCACTTCATTCTCCCTGGGGAGCGACGTTCCCATCTTCCAGGGATTCGATATCAGCAACGGGATTAAGCTTGGGAAGCTCAACCTTGCCGCCGCTACCGCAGAGCTGGAAAAGGCCCGGGACGACATTCGCGTGGCAGTTGCCCAGGCATATGTGCAAATCCTTTATGATCAGGAACTTCTGCGCGTAGCCAAGGAACAGACGGAGCACGATTCCGATGTCCTGGAACAGATAAAGGAGCGTTACGCCGCTGGAAAAGTGAGCGCGGCGGACGTATCGGCCCAGCAGGCAACCCTGGCTCAGAGCAGGCAGAGCGAGATTCAGGCAGCGGGCAACCTTGACCTGGCGGTCCTGGAGCTCACCCAGCTGCTGGAACTCCCCTCGCCCGAAGGGTTCAGCATAGAGGTGCCCGAGGTCGGCAACGTAGCGCAAGCTTTGTTGATGCGCCCCGAGGCCATCTATGAGCAGGCTGTAGAGGTAAAACCGTCCGTAGAGGCTGCAAAGCTGAACGTAGACTACGCAAAGGTGAACATAGAAAGGGCGAAGGGCGCTTTCCTGCCCTCGCTGTCACTTAGCGGCGGACTCGGCACCAACTACTACACAAACTCCAAGATGCCCTCCGCCTCCTTTGGCGAACAGCTCAAGAACAATTTCAGCCAGTATCTGGGACTGTCTCTCAGCATCCCCATCTTCCAGAGGTTCTCTACCCGCAACCAGGTAAAGAGCGCGCAGATCAGCCTCCGCGGGCAGGAGCTCCAGCTCGAGAGCGTAAAAAAGGCGCTCTACAAGGAGATCCAGCAGGCATACTACAACGCCGTAAACGCCCAGGCCCGATACAACGGCAGCAGCGAGACAGAGGCCAGCGCCCGCGAGCACTATGAGCTCACGGAAGAGAAGTACAAGGTAGGCAAAGCCGGCATCGCAGATTACAACGACGCCCGCAACAACTGGCTCCGCGCCGAGTCAGAACTCATACAGGCGCGTTTCCAGTGCCTGTACCAGACAAAACTGCTGGACTTCTATCGCGGAGCCGAACTAAACTTCTAGCGGAGCTGCTACAGCCTGACGGAATCTGCCCGGAGTCCTTCGGAAGAGGCTTTCACTTTAACACGTCCCTTTCCGCTGCGGCGGATGATCACTGACGCCAGACCGTTGAAAGCCCTGACTGAAGGGCTGTAGAAGGGAGCGTGGGAGGTGGGATCGCCTGCGTCCGTAGCCACTATTCCGGCATTGCCGGACACGCTGAATTCCAACAGGTTATCTGCAGTGGGCACAAGCACGCCGTCGTTATCGAATATGGCGGCGGATACGTATATGAGGTCATCGCCTTTGTAGTCAAGCATAAGCTTTATACGGTCGGGCGCGCCTGCGGTGCGCACTTCGTCCCAGGCCAAGGCCTTGCCGGATTCGTAGGCGGCGCGGTCGGCATATACGGTTACGGAAAGCACGCCGGGCTCGTAGATTACGTCGTCCCAGCGGAAGCGGTATTCCTTGTCTCCCCTCTCCCGTATGCCCAGTGATTTACCGTTCAGGAACAGTTCTGCAATGCGGCCGGAGCCATATACGTGCACCGGGGTAACCTGCCCCTCGCGTCCGGGCCAGGTCCAGTGCGGCACGATGTGGGCAAAAGCGAGCTCGGGACGCCAGCGCGCCTGATACAGCCAGAAGCGGTCTTTGGGGAAGCCTGCAAGGTCCATGATGCCGAAGTACGAACTGCGGCTGGGCAGCGGCTCCATAAGTACTTTCTGTCCCCAGGATTCGAACATCCTGAGCGCAGCCTGCTTCTCCTCCTCCGTATGGAAGTTGGTAAGGATGGACAGGTCGAGGTTGTACGGAGTGGGCTCGCCCAGATAGTCGTACCCCGTCCACACGAAT
>JAGCCD010000243.1 GCA_017651785.1 Bacteroidales bacterium | reverse complement strand
CGTGTACAAGAAAATGTCACAGTACCACGTAGACTTTGCCGAGCAGATTGAGATAGAGGACGTCCGCGCCCGCGACGAGGGAGAGCTGGACGCCACCTTCATCAACAAGGACGGCTACGAAGAAGAACTCAAGCTCGAGTACATGACCTTCGACCGTCACGTCCTCGTATGGGTTAGCGGGGACGAATAATCCTTATTTCCTTAACCACGTTTCTGGATTCTGGGGGCTTTTGCCTTTCCAGAGCTGGAAGTGCAGCTGGGTCTCTCCGGCTATGGTGGCGACGTGGCCAAGCACCTGACCGGTCTTCACTTTGTCTCCGGCCTTAACGGCCACGGAGCCCATCTTGCAGTAGAATGTGAAGTATTCTCCGTGCTGAATGAGGATGCACTGGTTGTATCCCGGAATCATCACTATCTGCTTAACGGTGCCGTTAAAAATGGCCTTTACGGGGGCGTCCGGGTCCAGTGTGAGGTTTACGCCGTTGTTGAACGGCATCTCCACCTTGGTGTATACGGGGTGCTGGCTGCGGCCGAAGTGGCCGGTAATGCGGCCCTCGGCGGGCCAGGGGAGCTTGCCCTGGTTGGCGGCGAATTCGTTTGAAAGGGCCGTATCTATCTTGGTGTTGGTTTTCTTGCCGCCGCTTCCGCTCTTGCCTTTTCCGCTGCCCTTGTCCATCTCTGCCGCTATGAGGCGCTCTATCTCTCGGTTAAGGGCCTCTACCTCCTTGCGCTTGCCGGCAATCTGGTCCATATACTTCTTTCTATCTCCCTGGAGCTTGGTTACCAGGGCGCGGGAACGGTCTTCCTCCTTGTGCAGCTTGCTCACCTCAGATGCGCGCTCGTCACGCAGCTTCTGGGTTTCTGCCTGAAGGGCCTCAAGCCGGTGCTGGGCGGCCTCGAGCGTGTCCCTTTCTGCCTTGAGCGCCCTTCCCTGATAGTTGAGCTCTCCCGAGAGACGGCGGAGATAGCCGTATCGGCGCATGCCCTGGCCGAAGTTCTCGCTGGAGAGGATGTACATGTACCACAGCCTTGAGTCCCGATGCTTGTATGCACTGCGCAGGAGGGTGGAATAGCGGGATGCCATAGTATCTATGCGGGCCGTTGCGGCGGCTATTTCCCGCCTGCAGTTCCGGATGCTGTCTCCCAGGGTCTGCAGCTCCAGCTCGCTCTCTTTCAGCAGTTCCCGGCGGGCGGCGGTCTGAGCCTGGAGCAGGCCAAGCTCGCGGTTGGCGTCTTCCTGACGCGCCTTTGTGTCCGACAGCTGCTTCTCGAGGGTGCGGATGTCGCGCTCCAGACGGGCCTTGCGGTCGCGGGACTTTGACAGCGACTGGGCTCCGGCGGGGCAGGCGCACAGGAGCGCGAGGGCGAGCGGTACTATGATGCGGAAGAGTCTCATTGGGCTTTGCTTTCGGCGAGGTTTCTGTAATATGAGGCGAGGTCTGTCTCTCCCAGTGCCTCGAGCACGATGGAGTAGTGCATAAGGATGACGGCGCTGTCTTTGCCGCCGTAAATCATTGCGTGCTTGAAGTAGGGCTTGGCCTTTTCCGCTTTGCGGCGAAGGTAGAGGATCCAGCCGTAGGTGTCCAGATAGGTGGCGTTGTCCGGCTGCTCGTCTATCGTAATCTTGCTCATGCGTTCCGCTTTGCACAGGCGGCGGTTCTGCTGGCTGAGGTAGTATGCGTAGTTGTTGAGTACGGGGCAGTTGCGCGGGTCTAGCTTGAGGGCCTTCTCGTACGTCTTGTATGCCTTTCGCCAATCGCCCATGGAGTGCTGCGTATCGCCGATTATGGACAGGCAGGTGACAATTTGCGCCGTATCTCCGGGCTGCATCCTGATGAGCTGCTCGCACTCGGAAAGGACGGTCTGGTGGTCTTCCCGCAGGGCGGCGATTTCCATCCGCAGTCGGTGCGCCTGAAGGCTGGCGGGCTCGGCGGCCTGGTATGCCAGCATAAGGGTGTCCATCCTGGGAAGAAGGGTGTTCAGGGTGCGGGAATCGAAGCCTCCAAGAGCTCCCAGGAGGGCGCGGCTCTTGGTTTCGTCGTCCACGTCGGGGTCTGAGACGAGCTCGGTGAGAATGCCCATCATAGATTCGTAGTCGCGCTTGAGCCTGTAGGCGTCGGCCATGAGCGACATTGTGTAGGCGTTGCGGAACTTGGCGGGGTTCTGCTCGGACAGCAGGGAGAAGAGTTCTCCGGCTTTTGCGGCCTCTCCCATTCCTACGTACATATTGGCCAGGGTTTCCCGGTACCAGGTATTGGTGGTATCCAGCTTTGAGGCGTTCTCAAAGTGGGTTACGGCGCCGTCTATGTCACGCGATGCATAGCTGCAGAGACCGAGGTAATACTGCACGGCTCCGTCTGCGGGGGCGTTTGCCTCAAGGGAGTCCAGGATTGTGCGGCATTCCGCCAGGTTGCCGGCGTCCAGCTGGGCTACGGCGTCCAGCAGGGCGTTCTCTACTTTTATGCGCTCGGGGTTGGTTTCTGCGTCTGGAACGGGCTCCTGTACCACTGAGGCGGGGGTTTGGGCCGATGCCGTATGCAGGGAAACCGCCGCGGCGCAGAACAATATGAGCAGGAGTTTGGTCATCTCGTTACAAAAATATTGATTTTTTGCCTATTTTCGCATACTGAATTGAGAAACTGACTTCAAAACCTGAACCATTGTTGAGGCAGTTTCCGGCGTTTAGGATTTTTTTGAGGTCCGATGCAACTTTTTGGAGATAACTCGCATCTAAACACTTGGATAGAAAAAGCCAAGCAAGGCGACAGGCGTGCACAAAAAGCCATCTACGACGCCCTTTCCGGTAAAATGTTCGCA
Organism: Bacteroidales bacterium; assembly: GCA_017651785.1. Taxonomy (GTDB): domain Bacteria; phylum Bacteroidota; class Bacteroidia; order Bacteroidales; family UBA932; genus Cryptobacteroides. The sequence goes on along the minus strand of JAGCCD010000243.1, from coordinate 2,934 downwards.
GTATGCCTGCGATACATGTCAGACAGACAATCGGCCGAGGACGTTCTGCAGGAGGGATTTGTGTCGCTTTTTGCCAAGCTGGACACCTACTCGGGGGACGGTTCCTTCGAGGGGTGGGCGAGAAAGATCTTTGTAAACGCTGCGCTCATGAGCCTCAGAAAGAACGACGTCCTTAAGGAAAGCACAGACGTGGACACGGCCTGGAACGTTTCCTCGGAAGCGCCCTCCGCCGTTCAGCAGATCGGCTACAAGGAGCTCTCCAAGATGATATCGGAGCTCCCCGCCGGCTTCAGGACCGTCTTCAACATGTATGTGGTAGAAGGCTACTCCCACGCGGAGATAGCCGCCAGCCTCGGCATTTCAGAGACTACATCGCGCTCGCAGCTTCTGCGGGCCAGGGCAATGCTGCAGTCAAAGATCAAAGACAAATATAGATAGTAAGATGCAAGACAATTGGCAAGAATTCGACCGGATGGTAGGGTCGACGCTGCAGGACGCAGAGGAGAAAGCTCCCCGACGCGTCTGGCGTGCCGTGTCTGCGCGTCTTGACCAGGCTGCCGCCGCAGCCGCCTGGTGGCGCTGGGCAGTGCCCGCGTTCGCCGTTGCTGCGCTCGTGGCCCTGGGTCTTTTCCTTACAGGTACTTTCAACAATACCGCGCCTGTTGCAGCAGGCACGGATATCATTGTCGCCCAGAACACAGACACCCAGGAGCCCACGCTTCCCGAGGTCACAGTTCCGGACGGCGCGCAGGAGCAAGCCGTGCAGGAGAGCGGCCCCAGGGCCGCGGCTGCATCCCGCCGGCTCGCCCAGAGCGTCGCACGTCCGTCAGAGGCAGACAATGCCGCCCAGGTCGTCTCTGCAGACGTCCCTTCACAGGTTCAGGACCAGATAGAGGATACTCCTGCTACTGAGCCGGAAACAGAAGACACCAAAGTCTCCGACAAGGAGGCCGCAGAGGCGGCTGAGCAATGGGCCCGCATAGAAAGAGAAGACGCGCGGGAGGCCTCTACCTTCAGGTTCAGCAACCTCTACGCCCAGGGTGGCGTTGGTGGCAACGACTCCAATATCTCCTACGGCGGCAACGGCATCAGCAGAATGGCTCCCAGCTCCGGTTCACCGTCTGCCGGCATTACAGAGGGCAGCACATCAACGTACGGCGTTCCCTTCACCCTTGGGCTCGGCGCACGCTTCCACGTGGCTCCCAAGTTGTCGCTCGGCACGGGCCTTGAGTATTCGCTCCTCACCCGCACTTTCACCGGCTCGTATTCAGACAGCTACACGGGCTCAATAGCTCACGCCGTACAGTACGTGGGCGTCCCCGTAAACGTCTATTACGATCTGTATTCCACCCAAGACAACCTCCTTGGCATCTATGCCTGGGGCGGCGGCTCGGCAGAGCTGTGCGTGGCAAACAATTACAGGCTCCTGCAGTCTTCGGCCCCCGTCATCCGCGACAAAGCGGGCTCCATGCAGTTCTCTGCAGCCCTGGGTCTCGGTTTCGAGTTCCGTCTGTCAGACAAGCTCGGCCTGTATGTAGACCCCGCCGTGCGCTATTACTTCCACGGCAACCAGCCCAAGAGCGTCCGCACAGACAAGCCCCTCATGTTCAGCATGGACGCCGGCCTGAGGTTCAATCTGTAATCCTTTATTTGGATATTCCGGCGCGTATGCCTATCTTTGCACCCTCATCGGGGTGTGGCGCAGTTGGCTAGCGCATCTGGTTTGGGACCAGAGGGTCGAAAGTTCGAGTCTTTTCACCCCGACAAATGAAAATCAAGCACTTACGGAAACGCAGGTGCTTTTTTCGTTTATATAGTAGTTTTATGTGTATATTTGAGGCGATAAATCGAAATATACAATTTGTTGTGTATGAAAAAGTTTCTCAAAGTCATCTGGGGAATATTCGCCGTGATAGGAATCCTGTTCACGGTGTGCGTCCTTTTATTGCTTGATGGGAATACGTCCATCTCTGTCTATCCGTCATCTAAAGGGCGGTTTGATGAATATGTGGAGCGGCTGCGCACGTCCGAACCTTTTGCGAAGGATACGGTTTCCTTTGAGATGAAGATCATTCAGGACCCCGTTCGTGCCAAGGAGATCCTGGATTATTTCCAACTGGACAAGTTATACGATGCGGATGCGGATACCTGGACTAAGGCGCTTGCTATCGGCAAGTACGTTGCGTCCAATATCCCTCACGACAATCAGGAGATAGAGCCGGAGCACCGCAACGCCATTGACCTGTGGGAGTATACCAAGAGTGTAGCACCCGCATTCAACTGCCGGCTGCACAGCATCCTCACCTTTGAATTGATGCTCGCCGCCGGACTGGACGCACGGTATGTGACATGTATGCCGGGAGATGAGAATGACACTGATTGCCACGTGGTCAATGAGGTCTGGCTTCCCGAGCTGGGCAAATGGGCAATGATAGACAGCGATATGGATGGAAACTATGCCTCTGACCTGGACGGCACGCCGCTTTCCCTCCGGGAGATCCGGGAGCATTACATTTCGGGGGAGAAGATGCAGTATCATCCGAAATTCAGGAAAGCCACCGCAAAAGTGAGCAATCATTACGCGTATATGGCCAAGAACACCTACTGGTTCAGTTGTTGGGAGACGCTTTCTTACTATCAGGAAGACCGGGAGAAAAGAGAGCGCGAGGCTGGCCGATACATCCATCTTGTTCCGCCAGGATTTAAAGCATTCCTGGCCGGAGACGGAGATATTGTAACAACAGACGCCGATACCTTCTGGGCAGCACCAGTCAGGTCGAGTTTATAAACTCCAGTTTACCAGAACGATGGGCAGTCAGCCACAGGAAATAGGACACAAAAAAACGGCCTCCGGGAGTAACCGGGGGCCGTTTTTCAATTAACAACCGGAGATTACTGGATCTTCTCGCAGATGAATGCGGTGCGGTCGTCGGG
>JAGCCD010000242.1 GCA_017651785.1 Bacteroidales bacterium | reverse complement strand
CGGTCCTGTCTCCGACGCTCACCTCCTCGTCCTCGTATCCAAGGAAGCTCACGACCAGCACGTCGGTCGGCTTGACGCTTATCTCGAAGCGGCCGTCGTTGTCGGTCATAGAACCCCTGGTTTCTCCCTTCACGGTGACGAACGCCCCGGGAAGGGGAAGGTCGGCCTCGTCAAGGATGCGTCCTCTGACAGTGCGGACTTGGGCGTGAGCGTTCAGGGACATTCCCAGGAACGCCGCAAGCGCCGCCGCCGTCAGGATTAATTTTCTGAGGGTTATCATAGGTTATTCTTGGTTGTTGGTATTATCGTCGAAAAGGCTGGCAAGGCCAACGAAAACGGCCGTTTCCGGGACCGGATGTATTTCCACCCCCGGGAGTTCGTTCTGCATGGACCCGGACATAAGGCTGAGGGACTTGGATATCTGGCCGCCCATAAGCAGTGTGCTTATTCCCAGCTCCTTAAGGATGGGGGAGAGTACCTCGCCAAGACGGCGCCCGATGCGGCCGTATACCTCTATGGCGTCGGGGTTGCCCGAGTATGCCATGCGGGCGACTGCAAGTGAACTCCGGCTCGGCTCGCCGGTCGCGTTTGTATATGCATTGCAGATACCTTTGGCGGACAGTTCGTCCTCAAGGATTCCGCCGCCTGGTGCCTGCATGTTCCACAGGCTCATGGCGGGTGAACCGTCGGGTGCGTACTGAACCTGTCCGTCAATGGCGTAGCCGAAGCCTAGTCCAGTGCCCAGGGTTACCAGGGCGACGGATTTATCTGTGAGGTTCAGCAGCTTGATGGCTCCGAGCAGCAGGGCGTTTACGTCGTGATGATACTTGACTTCTATGCTTGCGGGCAGTTTTGCCAGTGTGCGGAAGCTCTCTCCATATACGGAGGCGTATTTGTGCTTCATCAGGAAGACTCCGCGCTTGTAGTCGAAGGGGCCGGGGATGGCTATGCCTACGCCGCCCACGCTGCGAAGCGGGCCGATGGCTTTGCGGATGGCGTCGGAGATGTCTCCTTTACTCTCGCCTGAGCGGGCGGGAAACTGGCGGCCGTCGCTGCGCTTTATGAAGGTGCCGCCTATGTCAAGCAGGATCGTTTTCGTAGCCATCTCTGAGGCAGGTTTTATGAATCTGTATGGGCTCCTTGCCCAGGTTTTCTATTACATATTTACCCATAGACGCGGGTACGCACGCGATTTCCATGAAATCAAGGTCGAAATGGCGTTCGGGGTGTTCTGCACTGCGGATTCGCACGTGGTCTCCGTCTACCAGAGTGAGTACGTGGAACTTTTCTCCTTTGGTATCCTGCTGGCAGCTCTTCTCGAACTCCAGGCGGCGCAGGGAAATGTACATCTGGGGATTCTCTCCCAGGATGTATTCTTCCCAGCCTTCGCCCTTTTCTGCCAGGCGGGGCTGCTGTACGATGTAATCTTTGCTGGACGGGTCGTGGATCACTGAATGGCGGCGCCCCTGGTTTACGTTGAGTTCTCCCAGATGAGTGTGGATGGGGCGCTGCTTGCCGTCGAAGTCCAGCCTGAGGTAGTCGTACATCTTATATGTGTACGAGCCGATGGTGAGGGAGCCTATCTCCAGTATCACCTGGTTGCGGCCGCTGGAATGGATGGTGCCGGCGGGGAGCATGACCTGAAGGCCGGGGCGCGACTCTTCGTAGCTCACGTATTTCATATAGTCGCAGGGCCTGTGAGCGGTGTCTGCGGCCTCTATCTCACGGAAGAAGGCGGGGATGTCGGCATCGTCCCGGAAGCCTATGAAAGTCTTGGCTCCGTGCCCGGTCACTACTACGTAGTAGCTCTCGTCCTGGCGGCCGAACTCGTTGTAGTTCAGTACGTTGAATTCTCCGCCGGAGTGGCATTGGATGCTCATGTTGCCGGTGGAGTGGTAGCTGTCGTCCCAGTTGAAGCGGATGGGAAAGTAGCCTTTGTACTTGCGTACGCAGCGCTCGCCCATAAGGATTACGCCTTCCTTGTGGACGAAGGAGCAGTAGTTGATGTCCAGCAGCTCGGCTCCGGCCTTTACCAGCACGCTTACCTCCATCGGGATGAAGTCGAACACCCAGGCGGCGTTGCGCATCTTTTCCGGAAGGTGGCGCTGAGTCTTCATGTAGGAGCCGCCCCATACGCCCTCAAGGTAGCAGGGCTTGGCGCGGAATGGGTATTTTACGAGCTGCGCGCAGATGTCCTCGAACGCGCTGAAGGGCATCATCTGCAGGTTTGCGCGGTCGTTGTCCAGAAAGTACCAGTCAAGCGCCTTCTGCGCGAAGAGCTCCTTGCGAAGTTGGACGGCATTCTCGAAGTCGCAGTAATAGCAGCGCCTTATTGTGCGGTTTATGATGCCCGTGTGCTCCTTGCCAAGGTTGGCGTATTCGCCGGCACGGATGCGGAGCATGGAGTTCATAGGCGTAACGTCAAAGAAACAGCGGACGTCGTACAGGCTGCGGAAGTCTTCTGCAAGGGAACCGTAGCCGAATACGGCCACAATCCTGCCTGGAACCTTCTTTGCCGGAATGGCCTTCTTGAATGCCTCTGCCTTTACGGGGTCAGTAAGGCCGGCGTAGCCTCCGTGATATACCTTGCCGTAAAGGAGCGTAGGGTCTATTCTGGTGTCCCAGATGAGCAGGGGGTCGATTATGGCGTCTATCTCCTTGCCCTCCCTGAGCGTGGCGGCGTTGTGGTCTACAGACTCGAACTGCAGGCCCAGAAGGTCGCACTCTCTGGACATCAGGCTCACGAAAAGGTCCCATTTGGCGGTGGTGTAGCCGTCCAGTCCCACGATGACGCCTTCTTTGCGCGCACTGTCTGCAAGAGCCGACACGAATCTCTTTGCCACGTTTGGCGTGCCGCCCGATACGATTGAAGCAACGGTTTTTTCTGACAGCTCCGGACGGTTGACCGGTTTGGGGTCGTGGTACGGAAACGGATTGTACATGAAGCTCATAGGCGCCTATCTTATGTCGTAGAACTCGAATCCCATAATCTCCGCAAAGGCCTCCAGCTGGGGGCGCACGTCGCCGTCTACTATGGCGTAGTGTTGGGTGACGCCCACTTTGAGGACCCTCTCGAACAGTTCCTTTACGGGAAGGACGGGCTTGAATATGGTGTGGCTGTATGTGGCGAGGAGGTGCTTGCCGGGAAGGCTCTCTGCCATGAAGGTTACGAGCTTGTAGCGGCCTGCTTGCTCATAGATGCCGGCTACGGTTTTCATGCCCGGGCTTATGCGGTACCAGGCGAACGGGGCGCCGGCGTACTTCCAACTTGTCTTGGCGAAGCGCACGTCGCGGGCTATCACGACGTTCTGCTGCCAGGCAGGGTCGTTGTGGTCGTTGGGACCGGCGTGACCTCCGGCGAAGGTGCCGAAGTCGTCTTCTATGTGGAAGGGCTCTATGAAGTTGACGTTCTTGCCGGTGAGTAGCTTGAGAAGGTAAGTGGCCAGTCCTGCGCCTATGTCTGCCTCCGGGACCAAGACACTCACGTTCTCGTTGAACCACTGGGGGTAGAAGCCTGCGCGGCAGCCGGCGGTGCGGAAGGTCGCCTGGTCTATGTCGTTGTAGACGAAGCAGTCTATGTCGTTCTTGCGCGCCATTTCCTTGATGGCCAGGGTGGCTTTGACGCATCCGATGAACTTGTCGTACTCTACGTCCTCCATCATCCTGTATTTGCCCGTGAGCTCGTCTGCATAGGACTTTACTTCTTCGTCTGAAAGGGCTTCTATCTGGGCACCGTAGTCGCTGTAGGGGAGGTAGCGGAGCTCGGGACCTATCTTGGAGAAGAGGTCGTAATTGTCTATGTAGGTGCTCCACATTGCCTCGTTCATGTTTGCCATGAGACCAACGGTGGAGTTGCGCATAATGGCCCTTGCGCGCGCGGCTGCGGCGTATACGCGAACTTTTTCCGTTATCTCTTCACGCGTGCCCATTACGGTGCGCACCCTCTTGCGGGGGATGCGCTTGATGCTGCCCGAGCCTTCCAGAGAGCCCACGAGCGTGCCGGCGCAGAGGTAATCTACAAAGTCGTCCTCGTCCAGGGTGGTTTCGAAGCTCATGCGGGGCTTGGCGACGTTGCAGAAGATGATGGGAATGTCCGGGCAGTCGCGAAGGAACCTGATCCAGGCGAAATCCTCGCTCCAGGAGAGGAATTCGGCGTAGATGAAGTCTACTCTCTCATTCCAGAAAAGGTCCATGGCCTTACGGGCGTCTTCTCTTTCGTAGACTATGCCGGGATCTGAGAGGTCCAGAAAGTCCAGGCTTGCCTTGATGGCCTCTACGGCCTTGTCTTTACGCTCTGCGTATGTGCCGCGTTTTGGTCCGCTTAAATTCTTGAACCTGGGGGATGCTATGAGCAGCAGCCCCGCCTTTGGCTTTCTGAGCTTGTCTTTAGCGTTCATTATGCATTGTGTTTTTTATGTGGTCTTTGTTGTAGTGTTTCCAGCTTACCCACAGGCAGGCTGCGCCGCATACAAGCCAGATGGCTCCCAGGATGGGGAATGTGGCGTTGAGGTTGCCGGTTGCCTCTTTTATGAGGGCGAGGATATATGGTGCGGTGGCTCCAACTGCGAAGCCCGTCATTATCATTGCGCTTGAGCAGGATGCGTGCAGGCGCTCGGGCGTGACGTCGTACAGGGCGGCATAGATGTTTGCATCGAAGAAAGCCCTGAAGAAGCCCCATCCGGCAAAGCAGAGATAGAGGAGCCAGAGGCTCTTTGCGCTGCCCATGAAGGGGAGGAAAGCTGCGCCCAGGATGAGGCCTGCGCCCTGGATTATCATCCGTTTGCGGGGGTCTTTTGCGGCCCATTTGTCTGAGAGGGTGCCGGCGAGCAGCACTCCTATGAATGCGGCCACATAGGTCCAGAGCATGGAATTCAGGCCTGCCTGAGCGCCTGTCTGGCCGAAGTTCTCCTGCAGGAATGTGGGGACCCAGGTCATGTAGCCGGTAATCACGAATATGAAGCCGCAGAAGCCTATGGTTACCATAAGCGCCGTTGGAGTGGTGAACACCGTCTTGAAGCCGTCCCAGATGGAGACCTTCTTGTCAGCCTCCGCCTTTATCGGAGCAGAACTGTCTTCTGCCCCCAATTCGTAAGGGCCAACGGGGGCAGAAGACAGTTCTGCTCCTGAGGCTTCGGCTGATGCGTTTCTGGGGAGGTCTTTGAGCCGGATGGCCATTACTACGGCCCAGATGACGCCGGCGCCGCCGAAGATGAAGAAGGCGTACTGCCAGCCAAGGTGGTCTCCAATGTAGCCGGCGAGCCAGCCGGCAAGGATGACGCCCACGTAGTAGGATGTCTGATGGATTGACATGGCCCTTGCGCGGGTGTCTGTGTGATACTGGCCAAGGAGGGAGTAGTTGGCGGGACCGAAGAATGCCTCCCCGCCGCCGGTAGCGACGGAACGGGTGAGGATGAGGAGGAATACACCGTTCGCCAGGCCCGTGAACATTGTGGCGACGCTCCAGAACAGGATGCTGAGGGTGGTTACCCACTTACGGCTGAATCTGTCTCCCACCCAGCCTCCGATGGGAACCATGGCGGCGTAGAAAAGGTTGAAGAATACGGCGATAAGACTAACCGAGGTGTCTGTGAGCGAGAGGCTGTCCCGGATGAGAGGCAGCACGGAATTGAAGACCTGACGGTCTCCCTGGTTCAGGAGATATGCCACCCAGAGAAGGGCGAGCACTTCCCATTTATACCATTTGCCGCTAGCTTTCATGTAGTAGGAGCTTGTCTGTGGTGTACTGTGGTACAAAAATATGAAAAATTTTGTTTTCCACAATTATTTATTGCTATTTTTGCGCTGAATGTTGAAATTGGAATCAGAAAGCCTCATCCTGTCGCTGCATGAGCCCGGCGACGGCTTTTACCGGGGCACCCGTTTCGACGCCGCCGGCGTCTTTGGCAGCCTGTCCTTCGGCGGCAGGGAACTGTGTGGCCGCTGGTTCGAGAAATATGACCCCTATATGCACGATGCCGTATGCGGCCCGGCAGAGGAGTTTTCTCCCGTTTTTCTGGACGGTTGCATCCTCAAGATAGGAGTCGGCCTGCTGGATCCGCTTGAAGGCCCGTACGACCGCTTCCGTCTGTATCCCGTGCTGGAAAAAGGGGAGCGCTCGCTGGACATCCAGGCAGGATACATTTCATTCCGCCATAGGCTTCCCGGCTGTTACGACTATGTTAAGCAGATAGTCGTAACCGGTCCCGATTCGTTCGACATCCGCCATCAATTCAGCCCGCAGATTCCTGTAGAAACAGAGGTGTACAACCATAACTTCTTCACACTGGGTCGGTTGAGTACGGGACCTGAACGCCGCCTGCTTTTCCCCTTCAAGCCTGCCTGCACCTGGCGTGCGCAATATGACAGCGTTACTCTCACTGGCTCCGGCCTGCAGTTCAGCCGATCCCTGGAGCCCGGAGAATCCGTGTATTCGGGAGATATCCACCAGGAGGGCGGGGAAGGCATGCCATATGAGTTCTGCCTCAGGGAAGGCGGCATTTCCGTGCTTGTGAAGGCCGATGTCCCCGCCTTGCGGATGGTCTTCTGGGCCAACCACCGCATAGCTTGTCCCGAGCCCTACAACAGCATATCCGCCCGTCCCGGAGAGCATCTCCGATGGACCGTTTCATATAGAATCCTGCAAGATGAGAACTAAGCTGATAACCATACTGGCCATTATACTGCCCCTTGCGGCCGGAGCGCAGGTATTCAACCGTGCTCCTCTGGAAGAAACCCGTTACGCCCAGTTGCCTCTAGGATCCATCAGCCCGGATGGCTGGCTGAAGGAACAGCTCCAGCGTCAGGCAAACGGCCTCACGGGCCATCTGGACGAGGTGTATCCGGAAGTTATGGGGCCCGACAACGCATGGCTTGGCGGCGATGGAGACGCCTGGGAGAGGGGACCGTACTGGATTGACGGCCTTCTGCCGCTTGCATATATCCTAAAGGACAAAGTACTCATTGCAAAGGCTCAGAAGTGGGTTGAGGCCATTCTTGCCTCGCAGCAGCCGGACGGGTACATAGGGCCTGCCCAGGACCATCCGTTCGTATACGGCCTTCAGCGCGGAAAGGCACGTGACTGGTGGCCCAAGATGGTGGCGCTGAAAATACTTCAGCAGTACTATATGGCAACCGCAGACCCGCGAGTGATCGATTGCCTGTCGTCATTCTTCCGGTTTCAGCTCAACACCCTTGGGCAGACGCCTCTGGACCATTGGTCAGACTGGGGCAAATGGCGCGGAGCAGACAATCTGGAAGTGGTGTACTGGCTGTACAGCATCACCGGAGACCAGTCGCTGCTGGAGCTGGGGGAACTAATTCATTCTCAGACCGTTGACTGGACATCGATGCTGCAGGACGGCGGATTTTTCCGCACTCCGTACAGCGTACATTGCGTAAACCTTGGCCAGGGATTCAAGGCTCCGGCGGTATGGTGGCAGTATTCGCACGACGGCACAGACCTTGAAGCTCCGGTTAAAGCCGCTCAGACAATCAGACATACCGTCGGTCTTCCTACAGGCCTGTGGGCGGGAGACGAGATGCTTCACGCAGGCGAGCCCACGCGCGGCAGCGAGCTTTGCACGGCAGTAGAGATGATGTATTCCCTGGAAGAAATGCTCCGAATCACAGGAGACCTGCGTTGGGCGGATTACCTGGAGAGAGTGGCCTTCAATGCGCTCCCTGCCCAGGTAACCGACGACTTCTCTGCCAAGCAGTACTACCAGCAGACAAACCAGGTTAGCTGCACTCTCGATACCTGGGGCTTCTCTACGCCTCATGACGGAACGGACGTTGTATTCGGTACTCTCAACGGATACCCATGCTGCCTTTCCAATATGCACCAGGGCTGGCCCAAGTTCACCCAGAACCTGTGGTATGCCACTCCGGACGGAGGCCTTGCCGCCCTTGTGTTCGCTCCGTGCGAAGTAAAGGCCAAAGTTGCTGGAGGGATTGATGTAATCGTCAAGGAATCAACCGATTATCCATTCGGAGACAGTTTCCGGTTCTCCGTGTCCTTTGCCCGTTGCCGTGACCGCAAGGCCACCTTCCCGCTGAGTTTCAGAGTGCCCGGTTGGTGCGATTCGCCCGAGGTGCTCGTGAACGGTGAGCCGGTGAAGGCCCGGGTGTCGGACGGCATGATCCGCCTTGAACGGGAATGGCGCCGCAAAGACACCGTGACGCTCCGTTTTCCCATGAAGGTGGATGTGGAAGAGTGGTACGACAAGGCCTGGACCATCGTTCGCGGCCCCCTTGTCTATGCGCTCAGGATGGAGGAGAACTGGACCTGGACGCCGTTCCAAAAGGGATTCTACGGTAAAGGTGCCTGGGAAGTCACATCGTCATCGCCCTGGAACTATTGCCTTATGCGTGACAGCTTTTCGGCAGATTCCTGCAGAGTGTCGGTAAATGTGCCTGTTGTCTCTTATCCGTGGAATACGGATAACGCCCCGGTTCGTATATCAGTGCCTGCCCGCGAGCTCAAGAGCTGGAAGAATCCGGCATCCGTATCTTTCTGGACGGAGGACGGCGTAGACTTCGGAGAAGAAAAAACCATAGAGCTTGTGCCCTATGGTTGTACGGCCTTGCGTATCGCTGAATTCCCTACGAGGATTGTGCCGTGGGACGTTGAGTACAGGGATTTTAAATATTAATATCCTCCAGTTCTTCTTCGCTGCGGAGGTTGGACATTATGAAGCCCTGGCGCTCTACGGTGTTCTGACCCATATAGAAGTCCATTATGTCTGCGATGGATTCTTCTTCCGCCAGGTCTACGGGGTCCAGCCTCATGTCGTCTCCGATGAATTTGGAGAATTCGTCGGGGCTTATTTCTCCCAGACCTTTGAAACGGGTAATCTCTACTCCTGTCTTGAGAGCATTCGCCGCCTT
>JAGCCD010000241.1 GCA_017651785.1 Bacteroidales bacterium | reverse complement strand
GTGTGCAGCGCACCAGCTTGGCCTGGGTGTACGGCGGCTTCTGGAAATGCAGGCCGCGCACCACTCCGTACGTAGACTTGCTCTCGTTGTCCTGTACAAAATGAACGGGGCCCACGAGCTGCTCGAACTCCCTTTGTGAGAAGGACTCGAAGAAGTATCCTCTTGCGTCTTTGAATATGCGGGGCTCTATTATCAAGAGGCCCGAAATGGTAGTCTTGATTACGTTCATTTTTTAGTGTAATATTTTGGCCAGCAGGAAGATAAGTAAGCCTTTAGGCGGTCTTCCCGGGCGTTTGGCTGTGGTTCGTAGAATGTGCGGCCCCTCATGCTGTCCGGCATGAATTCCTGGTCTGTGAAGTGACCGGGGAAGTCGTGGGCGTATTTGTATCCGTCGGCATATCCAAGTTCCTTCATAAGGGACGTGGGGGCGTTGCGAAGGTACAGAGGAACGGGCGCGGTTTTGTCTTCATTTACAGCGGACAAGGCGCCGTCTATGGCAAGATATGCAGAATTGCTCTTGGGCGATGAGGCAAGGTATACAGCGCACTCGCTCAGGGGGATGCGGGCCTCGGGCATGCCGATGGAGTGTACGATGCGGAACGTGGCGTCTGCCAGCAGCAGTGCGTTGGGATCTGCCAGGCCGATGTCTTCTGCCGCAAGGATGCAAAGGCGCCGGGCGATGAAAAGGGGGTCTTCTCCGCCTGCGAGCATGCGAGCCATCCAGTAAACGGCGGCGTTGGGGTCTGAACCGCGGACGGACTTGATGAAAGCGGAGATTATGTCGTAGTGCATTTCTCCGTCTTTGTCGTACACGGCCATGTTCTCCTCCAGGCAGGCGTTGACGGCGTCGTTGTCTATGACGATAGCACCGTCCGGCCCGGGCTTGGTGGCGTCTACCACAATCTCCAGGATGTTCAGGAGTTTGCGGCCGTCTCCGCCGCTCTGGCGCAGGAGGGCGTCGGTCTGGGCAAGGACGATGTTGCGCTCGCTCTGCTCAGGGTAAGTGGTGTTGGCTCTCTTAAGTAAAAGCTTTAAGTCATCTGCCTCAAGAGACTTGAGAACAAAGACTTGGCAGCGGGACAGAAGGGGAGAGATAACCTCAAAGGAAGGGTTCTCGGTAGTGGCGCCCACAAGCACTATTGTGCCCGATTCCACCGCGCCGAGCAGAGCGTCTTGCTGCGCTTTGTTGAAGCGGTGGATCTCGTCTATGAACAGTATGGGAGCCGCGGCGGAAGAGAATAGCGACTTGTTCTTTGCCCTGTCTATCACGTCCCTCACGTCCTTTACGCCTGCGCTCACTGCGGAGAGGGTGTAGAACTCCCTGTCAAGCGTGCGCGCGATTATGCTGGCGAGCGTTGTCTTGCCCACGCCGGGAGGCCCCCAGAGTATGAAGGACGACAGGTTGCCGCTGTCTATCATATTGCGCAGTATGCAACCCGGCCCCACGAGGTGACGCTGGCCGACGTACTGGGAAAGATCCAGGGGCCGCATCCTCTCGGGAAGCGGAACAAGCGGCTTATGAGGGGCGGAAGTCACTAATACTCAAGCTTTTTGATGTAGGAGCGGCGACGCTTTACTGTCTCTGTCTCGAAGTCTTTCCACTGGCCCTGGTTCTTGAGGTTGGTCTCAAGCACTGCATTGGTTTCCGCCCACTTGACGCCCCATTTCTGGTACTTGGCAAAGAGGTCTGCGAACAGCAGGGAGTTGATGCCGGTGTTCTGGTAGTCGGGCCTTACGCCGACGAGGAGCATCTCCACGCCTTCTTCGTGCTTCCAGAACATGGATTTGGCGAGATGCCACCAGCCGAAGGGGAAGAGCTTGCCGCGGGACTTCTGGAGGGCGCGGGCAATGGAAGGCATTGTGATGCCGAAGGCTACGATCTCGTTTTTCTCGTTTTCTACCATGCAGACGTATCTGAGGTCGAGTATGCTGAGATAGAAGTCAAGGTACTTCTTTGCCATATGGTCAGGAAGCACGGTGAAGTTATAGAGGTCTTTATAGCACTCGTTGATGATCTTGAACACCTTGGTGCCGTAATCTTCCTGTCTCACGATCTTGCGGGTGAGGGGACGGATGTGCACGTTGCACCTTTGCTGGATGATCTTGGAAACGCGCTCCAGGCGGTCGGGCAGCTTGTCTGACATGAAGACCTTGAATTCCATCCACTCGGCATCTTTCTCAAAGCCCATCCTCTCAAGATGGTCTATATAGTAGGGGTAGTTGTATATGAGCGCCATTGTGCTCAGGCGGTCGTAGCCGGCGATGAGCATGCCCTCCGGATCGAAATCGGTAAAGCCGAGGGGGCCTACGACGGAATCCATCTGGTACTGGCGGCCGAATTCGTATACCTTTTCCATAAGGGCGTCGGCCACCTCAGCGTCGTCGGTGAAGTCGTACCAGCCGAAACGCACTTCCTTGTGGTTCCACTGCTCGTTTGCCTTGAAATTCACTATGGCGGCGACCCTGCCGCAGAGCTCTCCGTCTTTATATGCGAGGTAGAGGGCTGATTTGCAGAATTCCTGAGCGGCGCCCTTTTTCTGGTCAAGCGTGTCCATCTGGTCGAATACCAGCGGCGGGACGTAATAGGGGTTGTTGCGATACAGTTTTTCAGGGAAATTGACGAAGGTGCGCAACTGGGCGCGGGACTGGACTTGTCTGATTTCTACGGACATGGTTTATAGGTTT
>JAGCCD010000240.1 GCA_017651785.1 Bacteroidales bacterium | reverse complement strand
AGCGTCGTGGTCTACGGTGTCGAAGTTGTCGAAGTCGTAGGTGCCGTCGGGGAGCTTGGGCGTGTCTTCGCGGTTCACGAAATAGTCGTCGGTAGAGACAGAGAGGGGCTTGAGCCCGCAGGCCATGAGCTGCACGCACAGGCGCTTGGAGATGGTGGTTTTACCGCTGCTGCTGGGGCCGGTGATAAGCACCAGGCGCAGGCTGCCCTCGCGGTAGCGTCTTTCTATCTCTTCCGCTATCTGCACGACTTTCTTTTCCTGAAGGGCTTCTGCGACCTGGATAAGGTCTGTCGCGTGGCCGCTCAGGACGGCGTGGTTGACGTCTCCCACGTTCTCGAGTTCCATTATCGCGTTCCAACGCAGGTCTTCACGGAAAACCTCGAAGGTCTTGGGCTGGGGCTGGAACGGGGCGAGGCGCTCGGGGGCGTGACGGTCCGGGACGCGGAGGAGCATTCCGTCCTCGTACGGGGAGAGGTCCCAGACCTTCAGGAAACCGGCGCTGGGGACGAGGGCGTCGTAATAGTAGTCTGGCGTGCCCTCGAGGGTGTGGTATCTGATGTATACCTGGCCGCTGGTTTCCAGGAGCTTCACTTTGTCGTCGTATCCCATTTTGCGGAAGAGTTCTATGGCGTCTTCCGTACGCACCTCTACACGCTTGAAGGGGGCGTCTCCGTGTACAATCTCAGTCATCCTTTCCCTTATGCGGTCTATGTCTTCGGGAGTGACGGGAGAGCCTTTCTGGAGCACGCAGAAGTAGCCCTTGGATATGGGGCGGCGCATCTTGATTTTGCAGTCCGGAAAGACGTCTCTGGCGGCCTTGCATAGAAGGAAGCACAGCGAACGGCAGTATGCGCTGCGGCCTGCGTAGGAACGGTAGTCAAGGAACTCTACCTCCCGGCTGTTGAAGGCGCGGTACTTGAGGCCCTGCGTTACGTTGTTCACTTTGGCGCAGATAATGTCGTAGGGGCGTGGGAAATCGAAGCCGGAAAGAACTTCCGTAAGGGTGACACCTTCCTGGAACTCGAGGGAGGTGCCAGTGTTTTTGCAATGGATCCGTAGCATGGCATACAAATTTAAGCCAATCTACGGATATTTCCAAAAGAACTTACTTCTTGATGAAGCAGGTGAGGTATCCTTTGCCAAGGTCGGCTTCCAGGCCGAGGACTTCGCGCTCAGGACTGTCAGAGAACCATACGAGGAGCTCGTGACCGCTGCCGTCGGCCATAAGGCCTTCTCCTTGCAGCTCAAGCAGCACGCAGACTGCAGTCCTGCCGGGAAACTTTTTCTTGCTGGTGCCGCGGTAACTCAAGCGGGCGGGGAATACTCTCCCCGAAAGCAGTATGTCGTAATTCCTGGGAGACTTCAGGGATTCGAAATCGCAGAAGCGGACGTGGTTCAGAAGGGCGATGATATCCAAGGTCTTGCCGTCCATAGGGAAGGTATGATGCTCATCGGGCCTGCCCTTGTGCGTTATGGTGCAGTCGGTTTTTCCCTGTGCTTTCCTGTACCAGTACTTGAAGACCACATCTGAGAAAGTGTAGTGGAAGTACAGGGGCGAGAGGTTATCTGCGGAATTGAACAGTTCAAGATAATAGTCAGTCCCGAGGAAGAGATTCAGGATGGGGCTGCACTTTATGGTGACCTCGGTACGATAAGCGTCTTTCCTGTCCCAACTGGAGGCATCCCAGTCGTAGGTTGCAGTGGCGACTTTGGGGTTTAATACGCCGTACTTGTAGCGAACGTCATATTTGCCGTGGAAAGGGGACGACTGTCCGGAGGCGGCGAAAACCGGGACGGACAGTGCTGCAGCCGCAGCAAGGATAAGAAGATTTCTAAAAAGCTTATGCATATCGTTACAAATCTACAAAAGTCTTACCGAAATGTAGTGCTATATCGGAGGATAGAATGAAATCTTTGCCGGGATTTCGTTATATTTGTAAGAATTTAACCTTGTATTCCAACGAAGTCAGATATGAAAAAAGCTGTTTTGTACGTGCTTCTCACTGTGCTGGCATACGCATGCAGCCAAGCTCCTCAAACTCCGTCTGCAGAGCAGCGTGCAGCAGATTTGCTGAGCAAACTCACCCTTGAAGAAAAAGGTCTGCTGAGCCAGTTCAATTCTCCTGCAATCGAGAGACTGGGCATACCGGCATACAACTGGTGGAACGAGGCCCTTCATGGCGTGGCCCGCAACGGCGCTGCCACCACGTATCCGCAACCAATCGGCATGGCTGCTTCTTTCGACCCCGATCTGCTTGAAACGGTGTTCACAGCCGTATCTGACGAGGGACGCGTGAAAAACCGCATTGCGGCGCTGGCAGGCAAGGTCTATCAATACAGCGGCCTTACGTATTGGACGCCCAATATCAATATATTCCGTGACCCTCGCTGGGGCCGCGGAATGGAAACGTACGGTGAAGATCCGTACCTTACCAGCATAATGGGAGCGGCCGTCGTACGCGGACTTCAGGGAGATCCTGACGCCCCAATCCTCAAGGCTCATGCGTGCGCAAAGCATTATGCAGTACATTCGGGCCTTGAGTGCAACCGCCATCAGTTCGATGCGCAGATAAGCGAAAGGGACCTGCGGGAAACTTATCTTCCTGCCTTCAAGTACCTTGTTACAAAGGCTGGCGTGCAGGAAGTCATGACAGCATACAACCGTTTCAGGGGCGTGCCTTGCTCGGCAAACGATTATCTGATAAACGGCATACTTCGCGGAGAATGGGGCTACAAAGGCCTTGTTGTTTCCGATTGCTGGGCCATCTCAGACTTCTTCGAGGAAGGCAGGCATAATTATTCTGCAAACGAGGCTGCTGCAGCAGCCGCAGCTGCCACCGCCGGAGTTGACGTAGAGTGCGGCAGCTCATACCGCAGCATTCCAGAGGCCGTGCGGCTGGGCCTGCTCAAGGAAGAAGACCTTGACAGAAACCTCCTGCGTGCCCTTACTGCCCGTTTCCGTCTTGGCGACATGGATAGGGAATCGCCCTGGGACAAGCTAGATTCTACAATAATAGAAAGCCCTGAGCATAAGGCCCTTGCGCTGCAGATGGCGCACGAGTCCCTGGTCCTGCTGCAGAACAACGGCATACTGCCGCTGTCACGGGATCAGAAACCGGCCCTGATCGGTCCCAATGCCGACGATGCCCACATGCAGTGGGGAAATTACAATCCCATCCCCAAGAGTACCGTAACGCTGCTTCAATCCATGCAGGAACGGGTGCCTGATCTTGTGTACGACCGCGCCTGCGACCTGGTGCTTCCCGGCCTGGACGAGGCAGCATTGCTTCAGAGACTGGAAGGCACGGACATAGTGGTGTTTGCAGGCGGCATTTCTTCGAAGCTCGAAGGCGAGGAAATGCCGGTGGCAATACCGGGATTCAACGGGGGAGACCGCACAGACATCGCCCTTCCTGCCGTTCAGAGCAGCCTGCTCAAGGCGCTTCACAATGCGGGCAAGAAAGTGATACTGGTAAACTTTTCCGGCAGTGCCATGGGGCTTGGACAGGAAAGGGAATGGTGCGACGCCATCCTTCAGGCCTGGTACCCCGGGCAGGAAGGCGGAACAGCCATTGCAGACGTGTTGTTTGGAGATTATAATCCATCGGGCAAGCTACCTGTCACGTTCTATAAAGACGTGACGCAACTGCCTGATGCAGAAGACTATAACGCAGAAGGACACACTTACAGATATTTCCGTGGCGAGCCCCTGTGGCCCTTCGGATTCGGTCTGAGCTATACCCAATTCGCCTATGGAGATGCATCCGTGAAGGGTGGGAACATAGTCATCCCGCTTACCAACACGGGCAGCATTGACGGCACCGAGGTTGTGCAGCTTTATGTCCGCCGGCCGGACGATTCTGAAGGCCCCGTCAAGACTCTGCGCGGCTTCAGCCGGGTGAACGTGCCCGCAGGCAAGACAGTCAAGGTGAAGATTCCTCTTACGGAAGAAACGTTTACCTGGTGGGACGGCAAGGATATGAATCCTCTGCCCGGAAGCTATGAACTCCTTTACGGCGGCTCGTCAGCAGAACTCAAATCAATGCCATATAACTATAAACACTAGAATTATGTATGATCTTGCTATCATAGGCGGCGGTCCCGGCGGATACGTTGCCGCTGGACGTGCCGGTTCGGCCGGCCTGTCCGTCATTCTGTTCGAGAAACGCGAGCTTGGCGGCGTGTGCCTCAACGAGGGCTGCATCCCCACCAAGACCCTTCTTTACAGCGCAAAGGTGCTTGATTACGCACGTCACGCAGACCGCTACGGCGTAACTGTAGATGCGCCGGCTCCAGACTTCGGAGCCATCTTCAAGAGAAAGGAGAAGGTTGTGAAGAAGCTTGTCGGAGGCGTAAGGGTGCAGATGCGCAACGCCGGAGTGGAAGTGATTAAGGAAGAGGCCGTTGTAACCGGAAAAGAAGGTGATGCCATACTCATCCAGGCCGCCGGCAATACTTATGGGGCAAAGAACCTGCTCGTTTGCACGGGCTCCGAGGCCGTTCTGCCTCCCATTCCCGGCCTTCGCGAGGGTCTCGGCGGAGCCGTAGTAACCAACCGGGAAATCCTCTCTCTTCCCGAGCCCCCGGCAGAACTTGTCATTGTGGGCGGCGGCGTCATCGGGATGGAGTTCGCCAGCTTCTTCAACTCCGTTGGCACCAAGGTGGTGGTCATAGAAATGCTTAACAAGATAGTGGGTCCCATGGACGGAGAAATAAGCGCCATGCTCAAAGCCCAGTACGAGAAGAAGGGCGTAGAGTTCCACCTGGGATGCAAGGTCGTCGCAATAGAAGGAAATGATGTCGTTTACGAAGATCCGGATGGCAACAGTTGCCGT
>JAGCCD010000239.1 GCA_017651785.1 Bacteroidales bacterium | reverse complement strand
CAGAACCAGCCGTCGCGTATGGAAACGTCCGTTTCTGCGGGCTGATAGTGCAGCCAGAAAGGCTTGTTGTGCCGCAGCAGCAGTTCCCTGCTGCCAAGGTCGGGGTCTGTTAGGTCGTCGAACATATTCAGAGCCGAAGGATCCTGAGAGAACGGAAGGACGTTCCACTCCGACTCCCTGGTAAGGCCTGCCTCGTTGCCGCACCAGCGCAGGTCTTCCTTACCAAACACCACGGCCTCTGGCGCGAGCGTGTGAATCAACTCCTTCCAAGCCAGATAGTTATACTGCTGGCCTCCTTTCCGCCTGGGATGGGCGCCGTCGAACCAGACCTCGGAAACGGGACCGTATTCCGTAAGCAGTTCATACAATTGATTGAGGAAGTACTCGTTGTAGTCATCGACCTCGAACTGAAAAGTTGTGTTGCCCGCAAACGGGCGTCCCTCAACTGGTCTTGGGATAGTTCGCATCGTTGCAGTGCTTCCGTTACCGTAGAGCCCGTCGGGAGCCTCCATCTGATACAGGTCTGCCGGAGAAAGATAGAAGCCGAACTCAAGCCCGTATTTAGCGCACGATGCCGCCAGCTCCTTAACCACGTCTCCTTGATATGGAGATGACATCACCCCGTGCGACGTATATCTGCTGCGCCACAGGACAAATCCGTCGTGATGCTTTGCCGTGAGGATCACCCTCTTCATTCCGGCCGAGGCGAAAGTGCGGCACCACTGGTCTGTGTCTATACTGTCCGGCGCAAAAACTGACGGATTCTCCATACCACTTCCCCACTCAACCCCTGTGAAAGTATTGGGGCCGAAGTGGACAAAAGCCGCAAATCCATTGTCCAGAGCATGCAACTGCCCTGCCGAAGGAACCACCCTTACAGCCTTGGCAATAACCGCAGCTGGCGAATCATCCGGATTCACCTTAACGGTATGGCTGGCACAAGACGCTGCCGCCGCTATGCATATCAGGAGCAATATCCTTTTCATACATGCAAATATACTGTTAAATTTTGATATCACTTTGTTGCTTTTGATATCACTTTGACATATATTTGCTGAAAACAATGTCAGAATGGAAACAGTACAGACCACAATCAGGCTTCCTAAAGAACTGGTAGAAAGGGTAAAGCGCCAGGCCCGTCGGGAGCACCGCTCATTCAACAGTTATGTAGAGCATACGCTGGACAAGTCTACAGAACTGGTATTCCCAAAGCTCAAACCGGAAGACTTCATTATTTCAGATGAAATAAAGAATTTAACGGCGAAGCATTACCAACGCCCAAGCCAGGAAGAACTGGACGCAGATCCCAAACTAGCTTATCTGGTAGAAAAGTATGAATTATGAGAATCTTCTTTGATACAAATACCCTGTTAGACGTTTTGATTCCTGGCAGGCCATCCAAGTCAGCATCAGATACTGCGATGCAGATCATCAAAAAATGCCGCTATGAAATCTTCGTAAGCACACAAAGCATAATAGACATTTACTATACGGCACAACGCTGCCATATAGACAAGGAAGACGTGGATATCTTCACCTCCTGGATCCTTGACCACGCCAACGTCCGCCCCATTGAAATCTTTTGCCTGCGCAGCGCCCTGCAATCAGGAAACCCGGACTTTGAAGACAGCGCCCAGCTTGCCTGTGCAGAAGACGAAGAGTGCGACGTCTTCCTTACTTCAGATAAAGGTATACTCAACAGGGACATAACCGAAATGCTGGTCATGACACCGGCGCAATTCATAGAGAAGGTGAAATAATTACTTCCGCTTGAAAATATATCGGGCCTGTGACTTGTGGCATTTGGGCAAAGGAAAACCCAGAAATGAGAATAAAGAAAAAAGCAGATAG
Organism: Bacteroidales bacterium; assembly: GCA_017651785.1. Taxonomy (GTDB): domain Bacteria; phylum Bacteroidota; class Bacteroidia; order Bacteroidales; family UBA932; genus Cryptobacteroides. Next base: position 7,307 of record JAGCCD010000239.1, on the reverse strand, counting down.
ACTCCTTTTATCAATATGAAAGCCGGACACGACGATTGGTCGTGTCCGGCTTTCATATTGAACATATATTACAGTGTTCGCTTTATCTCCACTATCTGGAAGGCTTCTATCATATCGCCTTCCTTGATGTCGTTGTAGCCGGAGATGCTCATACCGCACTCCTTTCCGGCAAGGACTTCCTTAACGGAGTCTTTGCCTATCTGGAGGGAGCCGAGTTCGCCGGTGTAGATGACTATACCGTCGCGGATGAGGCGTACCTTCGACTTCTGGAGCATTTTGCCCTCGCGGACGATGCAGCCGGCGATGGTACCCACCTTGGAGATGCGGAAAGTCTGCTTTACCTCTGCGGTGGAGATGACCTCCTCCTTCTTCTCGGGTTCGAGCATACCCTCTATACCGTCCTTCACCTCGTTGATACAGTCGTAAATGACCGAATAGAGGCGGATTTCGATACCTTCGCGGTCTGCGCTCTTGCGCGCCTCTACGGAAGGACGCACCTGGAAGCCGATTATAACGGCATCTGACGCTTCTGCAAGCAGGACATCGGACTCGGAGATGGCGCCAACGGCCTTGTGAATGACGTTCACGCGCACTTCCTCGGTGCTGAGCTTGATGAGGGAGTCTGACAGAGCCTCTACGGAGCCGTCCACGTCACCCTTGACGATGACGTTGAGTTCCTTGAAGTTGCCGATGGCGATACGGCGGCCTATCTCTTCCAGCGTCATATGCTTCTGGGTCTTGATGCCCTGGATGCGGATGAGCTGCTCGCGCTTGGCGGCGATGCTCTTTGCCTCCCTTTCGTCGCTCATGACGTTGAATTTCTCACCTGCAGCGGGAGCGCCGTTGAGTCCGAGCACGGATACGGGCGTAGAAGGACCTGCCTCCTGCACCTTCTGTCCACGCTCGTTGAACATGCTCCTGATACGGCCGTAGAAACTTCCGCAGAGCATTACATCACCCTGTCTGAGAGTGCCTTCCTGCACGAGGACGGTGGCGAGATAGCCGCGGCCCTTGTCCAGCGAAGACTCGATAACGGCACCCGCTGCAAGCTTGTTGGGATTGGCCTTGAGCTCAAGGAGATCTGTCTCGAGCAGCACCTTCTCAAGGAGCTTGTCTACGTTGATGCCTTTCTTTGCAGAGATTTCCTGGCACTGGTACTTGCCGCCCCAGTCCTCTACGAGGATGTTCATCTCCGAGAGCTGGCGGCGGATCTTCTCGGGATCTGCGCCGGGCTTGTCTATCTTGTTGATAGCGAATACCATAGGAACGTTCGCCGCCTGGGCGTGGTTGATTGCCTCAATGGTCTGGGGCATCACGGCGTCGTCTGCGGCAATGATGATAATCGCAAGGTCTGTCATCTGGGCGCCTCGGGCACGCATAGCGGTGAAGGCCTCGTGACCGGGGGTATCAAGGAACGTGATCTTGCGGCCGTCCTCAAGCTTGACGCTGTATGCGCCGATATGCTGGGTTATACCGCCTGCCTCACCGGCAATCACATTGGTCTTGCGGATATAGTCCAGGAGCGAAGTCTTACCGTGGTCTACGTGACCCATAACGGTGATTATGGGCTCGCGGGGCTTGAGGTCCTCGGGATTGTCGGGCTGCTCGCTGGAGCTTATTTCCTCGGAGATTCCTGCGGTAACGAACTCCACCTTGTAGCCGAACTCCTCTGCCACCAGCACAATGGTTTCTGCGTCAAGCCTCTGATTGATGGACACCATCAGACCAAGGCTCATGCAAGCGCCGATGACCTTCACCACGGGGGTGTTGTTCATGAGGGTGGCCAGGTCGTTTACGGTGAGGAACTCGGTGACCTTGAGCGTCTTCTGCTCGGCTGCGAGCTCCATCATCTCTTCCTGGGTACGGGCTGCCGCCGCTTCCCTCTTCTCCTTGCGGTACTTGGCTCCGAAGTTGCTCTTCTTGCCCTCGTTCATACGGGCGTAAGTCTCCTTGACCTGCTTCTGGATCTCCTTCTGCATCGCCTCCTGCTGCGCCTCGGTCATTGCCGGAGCCAGGCGGGCGCCGCGGTCACGCTTGCGCTTGCCCTGTCCGGGAGCGGGCTGCTGCTGGGCGGGCTTGTCTTTCTTGGGAGCGTTGCGGTCTATGGTTGCGGCGGCCTTGGTTACGTCCACCTTCTTGGCACCGTTCTTTGCTATGCGCTCGCGCTTTGCTGGCTTGCGCTCGAACTGGCTGAGGTCTACTTTGCCCACCACCTTGAAGGGAGAAGCATCTCCCTGGGCGGGCTTTTCGGGCTCGGCGGGTTGTGCGGGCTCGGCAGGCTTCTCGGGCTCGGCGGGCTTTTCAGGCTCAGCGGGCTTCTCAGGCTCGACTGGCTTTTCGGGCTCTGCGGGCTTTTCGGGCTCGACAGGCTTCTCGGGCTCTGCGGGCTTCTCAGGCTCAGCGGGCTTTTCGGGCTCTGCGGGCTTTTCAGGCTCAACAGGCTTCTGAGGCTCTGCAGGCTGTGCGGGCTCTGCAGGTTTCTCGGGTTCTGCGGGTTTTGCAGGCTCCGTGTGCTTGCGCTCCTTGAAGAAGGTGTTGGAGCGGATGGTGATAACCTCCTGCTCCTCTTCTTCCTCTTCCTGCTTCGCGGCCTTGCGGTTTGTCTTTTCAAGTATTTCCTTAACCTTGATATCTACCAGGGCAGCCTGCTCCAGGGCCTCCTTGTCCTTGCCGAATTGCTTCTGCAGGTCGGGCAGATATTCATCCGAAACCTTGGCGTTCGGATTCTCGTCAACATCGGCCCCTTTCTTGCGGAGGAACTCCACAAGGTCTCCGAGACCTATGTTGAACTGCTTTAAGAGCTTGCTTATTCTGATTTCTGCCATTAGTCTTCGAATTCTGCTTTAAGGATACGCAACACGTCTTCTACCGTCTCGTCGTCCAGGTCGGCCCTCTTGGCGATGTCCTCGGGGGCGATGGCAAGAACGCTCTTGGCGGTGTCGCAGCCGATGGCCTGGAGCTTGTCCAGCACCCAGCCGTCGATCTCGTTGGCGAATTCCTCCAGGAGCACGTCGTCCTCGTCTTCGGACTCTTCCTTGGAGAGCTCGCGCCAAACCTCTATCTCGCGGCCGATGAGCTTGCCGGCGAGCAGCACGTTCACGCCGCCCTTGCCGATACCCTTCTTGACCTCGTCGGGATGCATGAATACGCGGACCTTGTCTTCAGGAGTCTCGCCCATATCGATGCTGGAGACCATACCGGGAGCCAAAGCCCTCTGGATGAGGAGGTTGGGGTTGGAGGACCAGGGGATGACGTCTATGTTCTCGTTGCGGAGCTCGCGCACGATACCGAGTATCCTGCTGCCCTTCACGCCTATGCAGGCGCCGATGGGGTCTACCCTGTCGTCGTATGACTCCACGGCCACCTTGGCACGCTCGCCGGGAACGCGGACCACTTTCTTTATGGTGATGAGGCCGTCTGCAATCTCGGGAACCTCCTGCTCGAAGAGTCTCTCGAGGAACTCGTCGGACACGCGGCTCAGGGTGATGTAAGGAGTGGTATTGTTGCGCATCTCAACGCTCTTGATGATAGCGCGCACGGACTCGCTCTTCTTGAAGTGCTCGCCGGGAATCTGCTCGCTCTTGGGGATGTGGAGCTCGTTGCCGTCCTCGTCGAGGATGAGGACCTCTTTGCTCCAGGTCTGATAGACCTCGCCGACAAATAGCTCGCCCACTTTCTCCGAATACTTCTTGTACACGTTGGCCTTCTCTATATCCATTATGCGTCCCTGAAGGTTCTGGCGGATATTGAGAATGCCGCGGCGGCCGAAGGACGAAAGGGGGAAGAGCTTGGCGTAGGTGTCTCCGATCTCGTAATCGTCGTCACCGCTGTCTTCAATCACCTGCTCAAGGGTCATCTCCGCGCTGGGATTCTCAACTTCTTCTACTATCTCGAAGTTCTGATAAATCTCGCAGGTTCCCTTGTCTACGTTCACAATGACGTCGAAGTTGTCTGCGCTGCCGTAAGTTTTTGCAATCTGCGTGAGAAACACGTCTTTGAGCACGCCCATCATAACTGAGCGGTCGATGTTCTTCTCCTCCTTGAAATCCTTGAAGGCGTCAACGAGGGTGATAGGTCTTTCCTTTTCCATTATTTATTCCTGTTCTAATATTTTATCTGCTTCTTCAGCGCTTATGCCGAGGGAACCCACAGTAAGCGCATAATCCTCTACGTCACGGTCGAATGCGGCAAGCACAGCCCTGTGCACGAACTCGCAGTCGTCCAGCCCTACGGGCTCGCCCTTGCGGTCAAGAGTAACCTCGAAGATATTGTCGTCGTCGTTGAAATCTATTCCCACGACCTCGCAGCCACGCTCCTGCGCGGCCTGCAGCACTGTTTTTTCAAATTCTTCCCTTTGCATAGCTGTAACAAAAAAATAGAAGCCCTTCGGCCTCTATCATCAACACGGACGCAAAGGTACGAAAATATAATTATCTTTGCAAGTCAAAAATAACAGAACCGTGGATAACAAGAAGTTCAATAAATACTTTTCCGCATTCATTCTGGCAGGAATGACAGTGGTAACACTGATTGCGACGGTATTGAAATTCGGTCCTGCAGACCAGGCGGGACGCATACTGCTGCTGGTATCGGCATTCGGGTCGCTGATGGGAGTGGCGGCCACGGTAATGTCTGCCAACGGACTCATAATCACGTTCCTGTTCGGATTCCTGGACGTAACCATCTACGCCGCCGTGTGCCTGGTAAACTGGATGGACGGCGGCTCCGGACTCGGAAATTCCATACTGCATTTCATCTATTTCGCCCCTATGCAGATAGTGGGGTTCATACAGTGGCGCAAGCGTGGAGCCAAAGGAGAAGAAAGCGTGCAGGCGCGCAGGCTCTCCCCGGGCCGCAGATGGGCGCTTATGGGCATCTTCCTGCTGGTCAGCGTAATAGCTTACTTCATCATAGCCCAGTTCGACCGTTCGGCAGCAACTACATTCATCAAGACTGCGGTCGTCCTGGACGTCCTGCCGCTGGTGTGCGACATCCTGGGACAGCTGCTTATGAGCACTGCCTATATGGAACAGTGGGTTTGCTGGATAGGCGTAAACGTGTTCTCACTGGCAATGTGGGGTAACGCACTGGCAAAGGACCCGGACTCGTCCTACGCCCTCATATACATAATCAAGTACGCTTTCTACCTCCTCAACTCCGTGAACGGCCTGCGCAACTGGCTCATTCTCAGTAAGCCGGCTGCAGCCATCCCAGACTCTCAGGACCCTCGTTGAACAGCAGGTCCATCACGGACAGCCCGTCAACAAAGCCGAACTTTTCCCTGAAGACCTGCCAGTACGGGCGGGTCTGGATGGGGCACGGACGCTTGGGGCTCAGGGCGTCCCGCCAGTCGTCCTGTGCAGTGGCCGCCCAATCTGTGGTAGGCTCAATTACGGGCGCAATCCCTATCTTGGCGCAGAAGAAATCTGTCAGGCTCATATTCAGGTCCCAGAGGCGCTCCGGGCGGCGGTCAAGAAGTGCAAACAGCTCGTCCCTGTAGTACTCGAAGAAGGGGGATGAATAGTACGCAGTATCTATTGCGTACTCGGTCTGATGCAGCCAGGGCGTGCTCCAGTCTACCCGGATATCGGTTATAAGGCGCCCGCCGTCGTGCAGCACGGGCACGCGCAGGTCCATAGGGCCGTTAGACGTGAGAATGCGGCAACGGTTGCGCCACGTCTGCTTGCGATAGCTCTCGCACGCCTCTATTTGCACGCGGGAAGCGGAAGCAAGGAGGCGGAAATACGCAACTGGCGGAAAGTATGCGGTAGAGAGTATCAATCCACGCCCTTTTCGCGGGGATCTCCGGCACGTACGATTCCGCGCCTTGAATCCCGGATGAAACGGAGGATATTGTCCCGCACCTCGGACTCGGCGAAGCCCTCTTCTATGCGGGCGAGGGAGTCGCTTATGTTGTAGCCCTGATAGTAGATGACGTCGTAGATGTCTTTGATGGTGCGGATGGTATCGGAGTCGAAGCCGCGGCGCCTCAGGCCCACCATGTTGATGCCGGCAAAGCAGATGGGGACGCGCCCGCAGATGGAATAGGGCGGAATGTCTTTGTTAACCCCGGTGCTGCCTCCCACCATTGCGTGCGTACCTATCTTTGAGAACTGGTGCACCTTTGTGCCGCCACCTATGATGGCCCAGTCTTCTACGTCAGTCTCTCCGGCCAGGCCGACGTAACTTACAAGGATGCAGTGGGAGCCTATGTTGCAGTCGTGCGCTACGTGCACGTAAGACATTAACAGTGAGTCGCTTCCAATCCTTGTAACGCCCTTGCCGCTGGCTGCTGTGCCGCGGTTTACGGTGGCGCACTCGCGTATGACCACACGGTCTGCTATCTCTACGCTGGAGAACTCTCCCTCGAACTTGAGATCCTGCGGGATGGCGCCTACAACGGCTCCGGGGAAGACGGTGCAGTCGCGTCCCATCTTGACGTATGGGAAAATGGTAGCATGCGGCAGGATTTTGGTGCCGGGGCCTAGTTCTACGGCATCGTCTATATATGCATAGGGGCCGATTTCCACGCTGTCTGCGAGTATGGCTCCGGGATGAACGGTTGCGAGGGGATGTATCTTTGCCATTGTCAGAGGGATTTGAGAAGTTCTGAGATGAATCTGGTGTTTAGGGCGTGCCCCGGCTTGTATGCGGTGACTTTTGCCCTGAGGAAGCCGCCGCACAGACGCAGGTCTCCAACAAGGTCCAGGAGCTTGTGGCGGCCGCACTCGTCCGGGAACTGAAGGGTAAGGTTGTCGAGGTATCCCTGCGGGGAGACGCCGAGCTGCGGCTGGCCCAGGAAACGGGACATAGCCTTGAGTATGAACGGTTTGACAGGGCGCTCTACCACTACCAGCGCGTTGTTTACGTCTCCGCCGCGGGCAAGGCCCAGGGCCAGCAGGGGGAGCACCTCGTGCAGGAAGCAAAAGGTGCGGCACGGGGCTATCTGGGAAGCGAAGTCAGTATCCGGGTCCATCCTGACCGTCTGGACGCCGAGCACCCGGGATCCATAGTCTATGGTTACCTCCAGTGAAGGTTCTTCTGACGGAACGGCCTTGATGAAGGCGCCGGTCTTGGGGTTAGACACCTGCAATTCCCGAGTTGGAGCTATGAAAATGCGCGGCGCCTCCTGCCGCACGGTTCCCGCTTTCCGGAAGGCCGCGACGTAAGGGGCTGCGCTGCCGTCGAGGATAGGGACCTCGGGAGCGTCAATCTCTATTCTGGCGTTGTCTATTCCCATTCCGGAGAGAGCGGCAAGCACGTGCTCAACTGTGCCGACCTTTGCCTTGCCGATGCCGATGGTGGTG
>JAGCCD010000238.1 GCA_017651785.1 Bacteroidales bacterium | reverse complement strand
GTACCTTGAGCAGTCGGGCCACATCAGCTACGCAGAGGATACCGAATTCCCTACCCGTGTGCGCATAAACATCGCCCGTAACGAGCTATATTCCACAGACTTGCAGGACGAGCAGATGATTCCTCTGCTGGAGTCGCTGCTGCGGGACTACCCGGGCATAATGTCGTACTCGGTACCCATCGACGAAGAAAAGCTCGCCCGCGACTGCGACGCCACCGTGCCCTGGCTGCACACGCTCCTTTACAAACTGTCGCTCGATCGCGTCATAACCTACATCCCTGCCGACCGCAGCTCTCTGGTGTACCTCCACCACAACCGCCTCACCCCCGGCAACATTGACCTTCAGCCCGCAAGGTACGCGCTCCTCAAGAGCAACGCCCTCTCGCGCCTGCAGGCTGTAGAGGCATACCTGATGAACACAGACGCCTGCCGCTCCAGGCAGCTGCTCGCCTACTTCGGGCAAACGGAAACCGCCGACTGCGGCACCTGCGACGTCTGCCGCAGCCGAAGCGGCTCCCAGCGCACCCAGGGCGCCATAAGGCTGTTCCTCAAAGAGCACCCGGGATGCAGCTTCAGCGAGCTTCGCGCCTGGTGCACCAACCCCGCCAACGCACTGGTACCCAATGCAATAGAGATTTACCGCAAGATGCTCGACGAGGGAGAATTCTCCGCTCCGGCATCGGAATAACACATCGACCGATATGCGAATCAGAACCCTTGCCGCCGTGCTGGCCATACTCGCCGCACCCGTCCTGCAGGCACAGACACTGCTTCACGACGGATGGAAATTCACACTCGGAAACGCCGCAGATCCCGCCGCCGACATGGGCAGCGGCACCGAGTACTTCAACTACCTCACTAAGGCAGCGTCCATCCACAACGAGGGGCCGTATACCACCACTTTCGACGACAGCTCGTGGCAGGAGGTAACCGTTCCGCACGACTGGGCCGCTACGCTCCCCAGCGCTCCGGAGGCCAGCCACTCGCACGGCTACAAAACCATCGGCTACAAGTATCCGGAATGCAGCGTGGGCTGGTACAGGCGCAATTTCAGCTTCTCCAACGCAGACCGCAACAAACGCTTCCAGATCCGGTTCGACGGCATATTCCGCAACTCCATAGTCTGGTTCAACGGCGTGTACCTGGGCACCGAGCCAAGCGGCTACGCGGTAAGAGTGGTCGACATAACTCCCTACATCGACTATAACGGCCCCAACGTGCTATGCGTGCGCGCAGACGCTACGCTCGAGGAGGGCTGGTTCTACGAGGGCGCGGGCATTTACCGCAACGTATGGCTGATTGAAACGCCCAACGTGCACCCGGTGGCAGGCGGCATCTTCACAGTTTGGAGCGATGGCACCCTCACCGCATCGGCAGAGATAGAGAACAACGGCGGCAAGACCGCCAGCGGCACCGTGACGCACCGCCTGATGGACGCAGAAGGCAACGAGGTATGCTCTGCCTCAGCAGATTACGAGCTCCTGGCCGGAATGACCGGAACCTTCCCCAGCAGCATGAACATAGCTGATCCGCACCTCTGGGACATAGACGATCCGTACCTCTACACGCTCCAGACAGAGATCAGCGGCCGCACCTACAGCACGCCCGTGGGCATACGCGTGGCCAAGTTCACTGCAGACAACGGATTCTACCTCAACGGCCGCAAGGTCACGCTCAAGGGCGTTAACCTGCACCAGGACCACGCGGGCGTGGGTTCCGCCATCCCCAACGGCCTGCAGGAGTGGCGCGTACAGCAGCTTAAAGCTCTGGGCTGCAATGCAATACGCTCCAGCCACAATCCGGCCAGCCAGGCTCTTCTTGACGTCTGCGACCGCCTTGGAATGCTGGTGATCGATGAGAACCGTCTCATGGGCATGACCTCCGAGCACAAGCGCCTCCTTGAGAATCTGGTCCGATGGGGCCGCCAGCATCCCAGCGTAATTCTCTGGAGCATAGGCAACGAGGAGTGGGGGCTTGAGAACGACGAGCGCGGCAGCCGCCTTGCCAGCGAGATGACATCGTACATGATGCTGCTGGACCCTACGAGGCGCGTGACATACGCCAACGCCGGCGGTACCGTAATGGTGTACCACACGGATGTGGCAGGGTTCAATTACATCAAACAGAATAACTTGGACAGGTTCCACTACGAGCATCCAAGGACTCCTGCCGTGGGTACGGAAGAGACTACGGGCTGCGGCACAAGGGGCTACTATGGCGAGCCCTCCCCCACCGCCGTGCCCAGTCAAAACGTAATAGAAAAAGGCTGGCAGTACTATGTCGATCGACCCTGGGCGGCCGGTCTATTCTATTGGACGGGGTTCGATTACAGAGGCGAGTCCAACCCTCTCTCCTACCCTGCAGTGAGCTCCGAGTTCGGCATTCTGGACTACTGCGGCTTCCCCAAGGACGAGGCCTGGTACCTCTTGTCCTGGTGGACCGATGTGCCCGTGCTGTACGTAACGCCCAAGAATGCAAACGGCACCTACACGGTATATGGAAACTGCGATGAGGTGGCCCTCAAAGCCGGCGGCAAATCCCTCGGGCGCAAGCATATGCCCCGCAACGGGAAGCTCGTTTTTGAGGCCCCGGCAAAGGGCGGAAAGGTTGTGGCTACCGGTTATGTAAACGGCAGGAAATCAATCACATACACTCTTGAACCCACTAGTCCTGCGGCAAGCATTCAAGTAAATACAAACAAGAGAACCATCCGCTCCGACGGACGCGACGTTGCCGTTTTAACGGTTCAGGTTAAAGATGCCAAGGGGCGTGTAGTCTCGGGGGCCAACTCCCCTCTCACCCTCAGCCTCGAGGGCCCCGGCCGCATCATAGGCGCGGGCAACGGAGACCCGTGCTTCGACTACACCGGCCAGAACGTTGTCCCGGCCTTCGGCGGCCTTGCCCAGGTGCTCGTGCAGAGCAGCGGGCAAACAGGAAGCCTGACGCTCACCGTCAGTTCAGACGGCCTTGCGCCAGGCTCCGTTACGCTGGATATAATTCCCTAGATATTAGGAGTTTCCCAAACTTTGGTGCGTGTGCAGCGTACCATGGCCCCCTGGCCTCCGCAGCCAAGGCGGAAGTCGCCTTCTTCAAGGCGCCAGCGGCCGTCGGCTCCCACGAATGCAAGTTCCTTTGCCGGGAGTTCAAACTCTACGGTCTTGGTCTCTCCGGGCTCAAGGCTCACCTTCTCAAAGCCGCGCAGCCTCTTCACGTCGGGAATGAGCGATGCCACGAGGTCTGAGCTGTAAAGCAGCACAGCCTCCTTGCCCGCACGGTCTCCGGTGTTGGTTACGTCTATGCTCACCTTAAGCACATCGTCAGGACCGAACTCGGAGGCGGAAACCTTCATATTGGAATACGCGAAAGTGGTGTAGCTCAGGCCGAATCCGAAGGGCCACTGGACATCCATTACGGCGTCGTAGTTGTACGATCCTTCCATTACCTCGCGGTGCTCGGACACCTTGTAATCGTATGTGTGCAAGGCATTTATGTGCTTTGAGTATGTGAAAGGCAGCTTGCCGGAGAAGTTCTCGTCTCCTGCCAGCAGGGCGGCAAGGGCGTCGCCTCCGTAATTGGAAGGAAGCATCACGTCAACAACTGCTTTTGCCAGCGGCTCAATGTCACCGATGAGCCTGGGACGGCCCTCGTTAAGCACGAGTATGATGGGCTTACCCGTCTTTGCCAGCTGCTTCACAAGCTCCTTCTGGTTCTCTGAGAGGTTAAGGTCATCCATGTTACCGGGGGTCTCGCAGTAGGAATTCTCACCCACGCAGGCTACGATGACGTCTGCCCTGCGGGCGGCGGCAACTGCCTTGGCAATGCCCTCGGGTTTCTCGTTCTGCCAGGCCATGGGAGTCTCATCGTACAGGACACCGGCTTCATAGGTCACCTTGCCGGGGAAACGGTTCTGCAGGGCCTCCAGGATGGTGTTGTACTGGGGTGCGAAGTTGTCTGCATCGCCCTGCCAGCGATAGCTCCAACCTCCGTTCATGGCGCGAAGGCTGTTGGCATTGGGGCCGGTGACGAGTATGCGCTCGCTGCCCTTGAGAGGCAGGATGCCCTCATTCTTCAGCAGAACCTCAGACTCAACTGCTGCCGCATAAGACTGCTCGCCGAACTCCTTGCAGGCAAAGTCGGGGTACTCGGTCTCCCAGACGGGGTTGTCGAACAGGCCCAGGCGGACTTTGAGGCGGAGGATGCGGCGTACGGCGTCGTCCAGTCTCTCCTGCGAGATGGCTCCGCTCTTGACGCATTCAATGACGGCAGTGACGCATTCGGGGTCGTACGGATCCATTATCATGTCAATGCCGGCGTTGATACCCATTGCAACGGCCTCGTTCTTGTTTGCGGCAACGTGGTCACGCATGTAGAGGTTGTCGATATCGGCCCAGTCGGTAACGAGCATGCCGTCCCAGCCAAGCTCTTCCTTTACCCAGCCGCTCAGCAGCATTGCGTTGGCGTGCGTAGGTATTCCGTTAATTGATGCGGAGTTAACCATTGCGGTAAGGGCGCCGGCACGGAAGCACTCAAGGAACGGGCGGAAGAACTTCTCCCGGAGGTCATTCTCTGCTATGATTGCAGGGGTGCGGTCTTTTCCCGATACGGGTACGCCGTAGCCCATGAAGTGCTTGATGCTAACTGCAACGTGCTGATCGTCAATTGCATTGGGGTTGTCTCCCTGGAGGGCGACGGTCTCTTCGCGGGCCATTTCTGCCTGAAGGTACGGATCTTCGCCGTAGCTCTCCCAGAGGCGGGGCCAGCGGACGTCGCGGCCAAGGTCCATGACAGGAGAGAACACCCAGGGCACCTGTGCGGCGCGGGTCTCGTAGGCCATGGCCTTACCCATCTGACGGGCGTACTCGCGGTTGAAAGTGGCGGCAAGGTTGATCTCCTGCGGATAGAGGGAACCCTCTATGAGATAAGAGGCGCCGTGGATCATATCCAGTCCGTAGATGCAAGGAATGCCTATGGCCTCCATGGATTTCTCCTGAATCTGGCGGACCATGGCGGCGGTGTGCTCGCGGGTGTGGGCGGCGTCGTGCATGACGTTCAGGATGGAGCCCACTTTGTACTCGCCAATGATCTTGTCCAGCTTGGCGGGGTCTATGGCCTCGTGGGTGTCGTCTTCAAGCACGCTGATGTTCAACTGTACTATCTGACCGGCTTTCTCCTCCAGGGTCATGGAGCGGAGGACCTCTTCTACCTTGGACTCAACTGCTTTGTCCGAGGGGATGGCGGGGGCGGGAGCGTTTTTGCATGCACCCGCTACAGCGGCGGCAAGTATGATGCCTGACATTGCTAAAAGGTTGATTTTCATATAGATTGATTACTAGTAGTCCCAGTTGTCGGTGCGGAAAGGAGGCACGGGGATGCCAAGCGTTGTGGAAAGATTGGCGCCCATGTAATTGCGGAAAGCGTAACGTACGGCTACGGGATGCGGCACCTCGGGGCATTTGACCACCACGGTGGCTCCGTCCCAGAATACCTCTGCATCTGCCAGATGGAAGACCTTGTCTTCTCCGGCAAGCTCAAAGCCTTTCACGGCGCGGTTGGACATAGAGCCGAGATTTTGCCAGACGTTGGAGAAAGAGATGCGCACGGTGCCGTCTTCCTCGTACTTGAAATCGGTGGGCCGAGGGCACTCGATGG
>JAGCCD010000237.1 GCA_017651785.1 Bacteroidales bacterium | reverse complement strand
CTATATCGGGGCTCTGCACCCAGAGATAAAGCAAAGTGATGGTGTATCCCTTCTCCCGCGCCTCTTTAAGTATGCTCACGAGTGTACGCGTTGCCAGTGTTGTCTCTATTGAGAAGTCTGCATTCTGGCTCAGCAGGTACTGGATGCGCCTTATCATATAGCGGCTGGCGGATACGGAAGCCGTGGACGGGTCGAAGGGGGATAGGCTTTTGGCAAACTCGTCGGAATTCACGAATTCCCTGCAGTCCAGGAGTTCTGGCAGCAGGGAATAGCTGGCAGTGGTCTTGCCGGCACCGTTGCATCCGCAGAGTATGTAAAGTCTTGGCATTAATGCGTTACTCCGTATCCGAAGAGGGCGAAATCGCCTTTTACGGGATCGTCGGGCCAGATTTCACGGAAGCGGTCTGTAATCTCCTGGGCAGTGCGCAGGTCTTTGGGACGGCGTTTTGTGAGGCCCAGTGCGGTTGCCTGGCCGTATACGTGAACGTCCAGCGGGATAATGAGCTCAGAGGGCTTGATGTGCTTCCAGAGGCCAAGGTCTACAAGACCGTCGTTGCGCACGAGCCAGCGGCGCATAAGGTTGATTTTCTTGTCGGGGGCCTTGGGATCTTCTTTACGGCGGAAGATGATGGAGCGTATCTCTTTGGCGGTGAGGCTCTCAAGCGAGTCGTGCCAGGTGTACCACTCCCGAAGGCGGCCGCAGATGCCGGCAGCCTCGCTCCACTTTATGGTGCGGTGGAGCGAGGTGTCGTCGTCTCTGTAGGAGCCGGCCATAACGTAGTCGTAGGGGCGCCAGTCCATTTCCTCGAAGAGGCGCTCGCAGTCCCGTATGATCATTGCCCTGCGCCCCCAGGCAAGATGGGCGGCGAAAACGGCGCTGATTTCTACGTCCTTGAGGCTCATGCCTCTTGAGACGAACTCACGCGGGAAGGCTATGGGGTCGTCCTGGAAGTATTTGGGCTGATTGTATTCCTCGGCCCATTCCATCAGAAGATCTGCGGTCTTTTGATTCATCAGTCTGCTGTTGCGGCTTCAAGTTTCTTGAGCATAGAGAACATGACCAGGCCGGAAATGACGCAGAGAGCCATGAGCACGCACCAGTTGACCCACAGGGGAACGTGGCTCCACATCATTGAAGGGATGGAGCTGAGGTAGTTGCCCACTGCGGTGGCGGCGAACCAGAGGCCCATCATAAGTCCCTTGAACTTGGGAGGGGCGACCTTGGACACGAAGGAAATACCCATAGGGGAGAGCAGCAGCTCGGCGAAGGTGAGCACCAGATATGTGGAGATGAGGTATGTGGGAACCACGGGATCCGGTGAAACGCCACCCACGCTCACGAGTTCTGACGGAGCGGGCTGACCCTTGGATGCGGCGAGCATGATGAGGTAGCCGAGTGCGGCTACGAACATTCCAAGGCCTATCTTCTTGGGTGCGGAAGGCTCCTTGCCCTTGCTTGCGAGTGCGCCGAAGATTGCCATTGAAATAGGCGTGAGTGCTACCACGAAGAAGGGATTGAACTGCTGGAACTGCTGGGGAAGGATGTTGATGGACGGAGCCATGCCCTTGTAGAGCAGGAATGCGCCTATCCACAGAAGCACGGTGACGCCGGTGCAGATTGTCTTGCCCCTGCCGGTCTCTGACTGGAAAGCGCCGAACAGAGTGTACACGGAAACGGCTATGAGAGCCAGTGCCCAGATGTTGAAGCCTATCTTGAGCGGGCCTGCAACACTGGTCTGGGTGTAGTCTCGCGCGAAGTATGTGAGGGAAGAGCCGTTCTGGTGGAACGCCATCCAGAAGAAAATGACCACTGCGAACACGAAGATGAGGGCCACGATGCGGTCTTTGGTCTGCTTGGGAGTGAGTTCCGCGACCGGGGCGGTGCCCTGCTTGGCCTGCTTGGCGTTTACATCCGCGTGCTTGAACCAGCTGCGGCAGCCAAGGTATATGGCGATGGAAACGATGAGCGAAACGCAGGCGACTGCGAAGCCCATGTTGTATGCGGTGGACAGGTGGTTAATGTAGTACTGGCTGAACTCGTTAAGGGGCATAGCCGCTACCGATGCATCGGGCATGCCTGCCTGAAGGGCCTGGAGGCCGGAGGAGTCTGCCAGGGTGCCGGCGAGGTACTGGTGCGCCAGAGCGGGGATGTCTGCCTTGTAGATGAGGCCTGCGCTCTTGAGGTGGCTGTTGGTGAGGGCCGTTGCGGCGGTAGGGGCGAACATGGCGCCGATGTTGATGGCCATGTAGAAGAGGCTGAATGCGGAGTCCCGCTTGGCTGCGTACTTGGGGTCGTCGTACAGGTTGCCCACGAGCACCTGGAGGTTACCCTTGAACAGGCCGGTACCTACTGCGATGAGCAGGAGGGCGCCGATCATGAGGGTAAGGGCGAGACCCCGGTTGGCGAACGCGTCTGTTGGAATGGCCAGCGACACGTATCCCAGGAACATTATGCATATACCGGTGATTACGCACTTGCCGAAGCCGATCTTGTCTGCAAGCCAGCCGCCAATGACGGGCATGAAGTATACGGCTGCAAGGAAAATTGCGTAGAACTGGCCCGCGGCGGCTGCAGAGAAGCCGAATTTGGCCTGCAGGAACAGCAGGAAGATGGCCAGCATTGTGTAGTAGCCGAAGCGCTCGCCTGTGTTGGCGAGAGCCAGGGCGAAGAGGCCTTTAGGTTGTCCTTTGAACATTGAATTATGGTTTAATTAGTTTGTGATTGTCCTTTTTATTTCTCAAAAATAATCATAATCCCGCTAATCTTCAAGAAAATTTTTATTTTTGCATTAATGAAGCTTATTAAGGCCATTGTCCGGTTCTTCATGCGGCTGCTCGCTCTTTTGCCGCTCAAGGCGCATTATGCCCTTGGCCGACTGGTCTCCTGGTTGCTGGAGAAGGTTTTCCGCTATCGCTACAGCGAGGCCACCGCAAATCTCGCCCGTTGTTTCCCGCAAATGGATTATTCCGAGCTAAAGGCCGTGCGCCATCGTTTCTACATCCACATGGGACGCCTGGTGGCCGAGTCGGTCTGGTTTGGCGGCAGCAGCTCCAAGCGCCTGAGGAAGCAGGGGATAGTTTCTTTCGAGGGCCTTGATGAGCTTAAAAGGCTGTATGAATCTTCCCCCAGCGTTATGGTGCTTATGTCCCACGCCGGCAACTGGGAGCTTTACGGTGGCTTTGAGTCCTATCAGCCGGAACCCGCTTTTTTCTCCGCAGACAAGGTGTGCATAGTGTATCTTCAACAGTCCAGCCGTCTGTGGGATGAGGTCATGCGCTCCAACCGCCTGGCCCCGATGAAAGACCCTTCGGGCTTTGACGGCTACCTTGAGTCGCGCCGCGTCCTGCGTTACGCCCTAGAGCACCGCTCAGAGAAGAAAGTATACAACTTTATAATAGACCAGTACCCGTACTTCTCCAACAAGAATCCGCTTCACGTGCGGTTCATGAACCAGGATACCGTCACCATGACGGGTGCCGCAGACCTGGCCAGAAAACTTGGCATGTCGGTCTGCTATCTAAGCGTTCAGGAAGAGAAGCGCGGAAAGTATGTTTTCAAGTATGTGCCACTGTGCGCGGACGCTTCGGCCCTGGGCTCGGAAGAGATAATGCAGAAATACTATTCGCTCCTGGAGGAAGACCTTCGCCGCCAGCCATGGAACTACCTCTGGACGCATCGCCGCTGGAAAATACTCAACACTTAATATCACTATGACCATCAAAGATTTACAACCTTCAGTGGTGTGGAATAACTTCTATTCCCTCACCCGTTGTCCACGTCCCTCCAAGCACGAGGAAATTGTCAGGAAGTTCTTGCTCGACTGGGCTGCAGAGCACAAGGTCGAGGCCTTTACCGACGACACCGGAAACGTGATCATGCGCGTTCCCGCCACCCCCGGTTACGAGAACCTCAAGACCGTAGTGCTTCAGGGCCATATGGATATGGTTCCCCAAAAGAACGCCGACGTAAAGCACGATTTTGAGAAAGATCCCATCGAGACCTGGGTGGACGGCGACTGGCTTCGCGCCAAAGGCACCACTCTTGGAGCTGACAACGGCCTTGGTGTGGCCCTTGCCATGTCAGTGGTTGAGGATCCGTCCGTCAAGCACGGTCCCATAGAGATCCTCGTCACCTACGACGAAGAAACCGGCATGACCGGAGCCAACCTCCTAAAACCCGGAGTGCTCAAGGGAGACATCCTCATCAACCTCGACTCCGAGTCTGAAGGGGAGCTTTACATCGGATGCGCAGGAGGTCTTGACGCCAACGCTTCTGCGCGCTACCGCCGCAAGAACGAGCCCAAGCGCGGTTATCTCTGCTATTCACTGGCCGTAAAGGGCTGCCAGGGAGGTCACTCCGGAATGGATATCATCCTTTGCCGCGCCAACGCCAACAGGCTCATAGCCAGGGTGTTGCTGCCTCTGCTCGAGAAGCACGGCGTAAAGCTGGTAGACCTTGAGGGCGGATCTCTCCGCAACGCCATTCCCCGTGAGGCATTCGCTACACGCTATGTCCCCGTTAAGGGCCTGTCCGGAGCAAAGCG
>JAGCCD010000236.1 GCA_017651785.1 Bacteroidales bacterium | reverse complement strand
CCGAAATAGCTGCGGTAGAAGTTGAGCACGCCGCCCAGCGCGCGGGGGCCGTAGATGTCCAGCGGTGCCGTGCGGCCGTACATCGCCATTGTGTTCAGCAGGCCGAAGAGTCCGAAGATATGGTCTCCGTGGATGTGGGAGATGAATATGGCCTCTATCTTGAGGAACGACAGGTGCGCGCGGCGTATCTGCTGCTGCGTGCCTTCGCCGCAGTCGACAAGAAACAAGCGCCCTCCTGCTTGAAGCATTTGGGCGCTTGGATTCCTGTCCGAGACCGGCATGGCCGAGGCCGTGCCAAGAGTCGTAAGGGTGAAGATCATTTTTACTCTCCCTTCTCGAGCTTCTCTTTGAGAGCCGCAAGGGCGTCGATGTCGCCGAGAGTGGTCTTCTCTACAGTGGAGTTGACCTTCTTGACGGCCTTCTTGGTGGTCTCTGCCTCGGTGGCAGCAGCCTTCTCCTTCACCTCCTGATAGGTGCGGACGTGGCTGAGGATGATGCGGCGGGTGCTGCGACGGAGCTCGACAACCTTGAACTGAAGGGTCTCGCCTGCCACTGCGGGCTTGCCGTCTTCCTTGACGATCTCACGGTTGAAGGCGAATCCTTCTGCATCTCCGTCAAGAGTGATCTGTGCGCCCTTGTCGGATACGGAAGCGATGGTGCCCTCTACGGTGCTGCCGACGGGATATTTGGCCTCGATCTCATCCCAAGGGTTGGTGGTGAGCTGCTTGTGGCCAAGGCTGAGTTTGTGGTTTGCCTCGTCGAAGTCGAGGATCTGGACATCGATGGTGTCGCCGGGAGCAACAACCTCGCTGGGGTGCTTGATCTTGTTCCAGCTCAGGTCGCTGATGTGGATGAGTCCCTCTACGCCGTCCTCAAGCTCTGCGAATACGCCGAAGTTGGTGATGTTGCGGACGGTAGCGGTCTGGCGGCTGCCGACGGGATATTTCTCGCGGATCTTCTCCCAAGGGTTCTCGGTGAGCTGCTTGAGACCGAGGGAGATCTTGCGGGCCTCGCGGTCGATGCTGAGGATCTGGGCCTCAACCTCGTCGCCCTGCTTGAGGAACTCCTGTGCGCTGTGAAGCCTGGGGCTCCAGGACATCTCGCTAACGTGTACGAGACCCTCTACGCCGGGCTCGATCTCTATGAATGCGCCGTAGTCTGCGATGAGGATGACCTTACCCTTCACCTTGTCACCTACCTTGAGGTTGGGATCGAGATTCTCCCAAGGGTGAGGAGTGAGCTGCTTGAGACCGAGAGCGATGCGCTTCTGCTGCTCGTTGAAATCGAGGACGACGACTTTGATCTTCTCGTCCAGGGTAACGATTTCCTCGGGGTGGTTGACACGGCCCCAGGAAAGGTCGGTGATGTGGATGAGACCGTCTACTCCGCCGAGGTCTACGAACACGCCGTAGTTGGTGATGTTCTTCACCACGCCCTCGAGGACCTGTCCCTTCTCGAGCTTGCTGATGAGCTCCGCCCTCTTTGCTTCCTGCTCGGCCTCAAGGAGTGCCTTGTGGGAAACGACTACGTTGCGGTACTCGTTGTTGATCTTGACGATCTTGAAATCTATGGTCTGGCCCACGAACTGATCGTAGTCACGGATGGGCTTTATGTCGATCTGGCTGCCGGGCAGGAATGCCTCGATGCCGAAGACGTCTACTATCATACCGCCCTTGGTGCGGGTCTTTACGAAGCCCTTCACGATTTCGTCTTTCTCGTAAGCCTCGTTTACGCGGTCCCAGCTCTTGAGTGCACGGGCCTTCTTGTGGGAAAGGACGATCTGGCCTTTCTTGTCTTCGGGGGACTCGATAAGGACCTCTACCTTGTCACCTACCTTGAGGTCGGGATTGTAGCGGAACTCGGTGGCCATAATAACGCCCTCGCTCTTTCCGCCAACGGACACGACAACCTCGCGCTTGTTGATGGAGACCACTTCGCCTTCCTTGGTCTCTCCGCCGTTGATGTGGGCGAGAGTCTTGTCGTAAGCGGCTACGATCTCTTCTTTGTCGGAGGCTCCGTAGACGTCGGAATTGCTCTCAAAAGCATT
The DNA here is from genome assembly GCA_017651785.1 of Bacteroidales bacterium. Lineage (GTDB taxonomy): Bacteria > Bacteroidota > Bacteroidia > Bacteroidales > UBA932 > Cryptobacteroides. The sequence goes on along the minus strand of JAGCCD010000236.1, from coordinate 2,622 downwards.
CCAGTCGAATTCTTCGGGTGCAATGGATGCGTTGAGCATCGGTGCAGCCTTTGTTACTTTTTCTTCTTCCATGTTGTTGTTTTACTGAAAGTTAGTTGTTTGACTTTATGTACTGTGCCAAAAATGGCCCGCAAATTTAGTTAAAATATTTGATAATCGAAAACTAAATAACTAATTTTGTGCTCCTTATGATACAAGCGGAACAATATCCATCCAAAGCGCTTGCAGATGCGGTAGAGGCCATATCCTCCCTGCCCGGGGTCGGCTCCCGCAGCGCCCTGAGGCTCGCACTGCACCTGCTGCGTCAGCCCGCAGAGAAAATCCACCGCTTCGCCGCCGCCGTAGACAATCTGGCAGAGGGCGTGCACTACTGCAAAACCTGTATGATGGTGGCCGACGGAGACCAGTGCTCCATCTGCTCAGACCCTCACCGGGACCATAACACCATCTGCGTGGTAGAAAGCGTGCGCGATGTTATGAGCATAGAGGCCACAGGCCAGTACAGGGGCGTTTACCACGTGCTGGGCGGCATCATCTCCCCCATCAACGGCATAGGTCCGTCAGACCTTACCATATCGGCCCTCGCCGCCAGGACGGATGCCGGCAAAGAGATAATCCTCGCCCTCCCCGGAGACGTAGAAGGAGAAACCACGGCGTTCTACATTTACCGCCAGATAGAAAAGAGCGGCTGCAAAGTCACCACGCTCGCCCGCGGCCTTGGCTTCGGAGACGGGCTGGAGTATGCGGATCCGCTTACCCTCGGCCGGTCAATCACATCCAGGCAGCCGTTCAAACCTTAGTATGAACATCTTAGAAGCCATCCTCATCGCCGTCTCCCTTTGCGCGGACTGCTTTGCCGTCACTCTGTGCTCCGGCGTAACTCTGGGCAGGATAACGCTGCGCAAGGTGGCCGCAGTGGCGCTCGCATTCGCAATCATCCAGTCCGGCCTGCTGCTCGCCGGATGGCTCCTGGGCTCGCTGGTGGCTTCTTTCGTCATTAAGGCGTCACATATCATCGGATTCCTGCTTCTGCTGTACGTGGGCGGATCGATGCTTTGGGAGGGCATTCGCGGCAAGGAGGAAGTCCGCAACCTCAGCGGTTGGAAGAATGTGATTATCGGGGGCATCGCTACCAGCATAGACGCCTTTGCCGTTGGCGTGGCCGATTCGCTTGAGGGGCAGCAGTGGAACGGCTTCCTGCCGCTTCTTGTCTCCGTATTTGCCGTAACGGCGCTCTCTGCCGTGCTTGGAATCTGCGGCGGCAGGGCAATAGGTTCACGCGCCGGGCGTTGGGCAGAGATAGCCGGCGGACTTGTGCTTATAGGAATTGGAGTGTGGATGCTCCTCTAGAGCATCTTCTTGTGCTTGAACACCATCCAGATACCCACTATCAGCATTACCATCAGCAATGCTATGGCGAGCCATGCCCACCACTTCTCGGCAAACGGCAGGGTGACGTTCATTCCATAGAAGCTGGCGACGAGCGTTGCAGGCATAAGGAGCAGCGAAATGAGGGTGAAGATCTTCATTATGTTGTTCTGCTCCAGGTTGATAAGTCCCACTACGGTTTCCTGCAGGTACTCGAGCCTCTCGAATGCGAAGTTGGTGTGGTTGATGAGGGATGCGATATCCTGAAGGATTACGTTGAGGTCTTCCCGCAGGTCTGAGTTCTTGGGGCAGCGCTTGCTCTTTACGATGTTGGAGATGAGGCGCTGCTTATCTACTATGTTCTCCCTCACGAACATTGCGTTCTCCTGCAGCTGGTTGATATCGAGGAGGAACTCCTCGTTGATGTCTTCCTGCTGGTTGATGCGCTTGCTGAACTGGGAAACGTCTTTGGAGATAAGCTCCACTATGTCTGCGTCAAGGTCTACCCTCTTGTCCATTATCTCCACGAATACGGTAAAGCCGTCGGGGAACTGCTCGGGAAGGGCCTGGATCTTGCGCTGCAGGGTGTCGAAGGAACGGAGGGGAATCTCACGCAGGGTGGTGAGGGTATGTTCCATCAGGATGAAGGAGACGGGATCCATAAGCATCTCGTCGTCGGCCGGGGAAAGGAAGTTGGTGTTGGCGTAGATTGCCCTGTCGTCCTCTGAGAAGCGGGAAGAGCTTTCAATCTCCTCCGCCGTGGCGCGGCTCTGGATTTCAGTTCCAAGGAAACTCTCCGTAGCGCGCTTCTCGTCTCCCGTAGGGGAAATGAGGTCTATCCAGAGTATGTCTGCCCTGGCGATGGAAGCGAACTTGCTTTCGGTCTGTGTAAGACGGATCTCGGAACCGTCACGGTAGAAAATCCTGATCATCTTGCCTTCCCTTGTTACTCTTCAACCTGCAAAGGTAAGTTTTTTTTTCAAAAAAAATGTCCGCCATCTATTTGGCGGACACTTTTTTATAAAGGAAAGGATCTTTATCTTGCTTTTCCGTTGGAGCCGAGCACGTTCACAATCTTGTGGATGTACATCTTCTTCATCTCCTCACGGGCGGGTTTGAGATACTGGCGGGGATCGAAGTGGCCTGGATTCTCAACGAAATGCTTGCGGATGGCTGCGGTCATAGCAAGACGGCTGTCGGAATCGATGTTGATCTTGCAGACAGCGCTCTTTGCAGCCTTGCGGAGCTGCTCCT
>JAGCCD010000235.1 GCA_017651785.1 Bacteroidales bacterium | reverse complement strand
GAGCAGAACGGCTCCCGGTATTTCGGCCCTTACAGCTCTGTGGTGCACGCCAGGAGCCTGCTTGATTTCTTCGGCAGAAACTGGCCCCTGCGCACCTGCAGGCACAAAATAGACTCCGACGTAATCCTGCGCGGCAAGATACGCCCGTGCCTTGACTACCACATCGGCCGCTGCGCCGGATGCTGCGCCGGCAAGGTGTCGCAGGAAGAGTACAACGCCTGGATAGACGAGATCGTGCATCTTCTCAAGGGAGGCGTGCACGATGTGATAGACCGTTACAAAAAGGCCATGACGCAGGCCGCCGACGCCCTTGACTTCGAGACCGCGCAGCTGTGCAAGCAGCGCATAGAGGCCCTCAGCAGCCACTACTCGAAGTCCATAATAACCTCCGACCGGGACCGCGACCTGGATGTCTTCTCGCTGGTGTTCGACGGTTCCGACGCATTCGGCAGCTTCCTCCGCGTGAGGGGCGGAGCCATAGTGCAGAGCCTCAACCTGGGCTTCAAGATGCAGATAGAGGAGGAGCAGGCCGCCGTGCTCAGCACATTGATAGGGGAAATAGAAGACAAGTTCGGAGAACTGGCGCGCGAGATAGTGGTTCCGTTCCTACCCGACGTAGAGATTCCCGGAGTGACGTTTACCATCCCCGCCCGCGGAGACAAGCTGTCGCTCCTGCAGCTCAGCGCCAAGAACGCCCGCGAGCTCCAGTTCAACACCATCAAGCAGCGCGAGCACACCAATCCGGACGAGTTCCGCCGCGGAGTGATGGAAGAACTTCAGAAGGCCCTGGGAATGACAGAACTGCCGCGCCACATCGAGTGCTTCGACAACTCCAACCTCCAGGGCACCAATCCCGTAGCGTCCTGCGTAGTGTTCCGGGACGCCGAGCCCAGCAAAAAGGACTACCGCAAGTTCAAGGTTAAGACCGTCATAGGAGCCAACGACTACGCCTCTATGAAAGAAATCGTGAACCGGCGCTACTCCCGCATGCTTGAGGAGGCACCGGACGACCTTCCGCAGCTCGTGGTTATCGACGGCGGTGCGGGGCAGCTGAACTTCGCCTGGCAGGCAATATGCGAACTGGACCTTCAGAACCGGATGTTCGTCGTAGGACTTGCGAAACGGCTCGAGGAAGTCATTCGCGTGGGAGACCCTTATCCGCTGTTCCTGGACCGCAATTCCCAGGCTCTCAAACTGCTTCAGAGGGCTCGTGACGAGGCGCACAGATTCGGCATCACCTTCCACCGTTCTCTGCGCAGCAAAGCGGCCATTCACAGCACTTTACGCGATATTCCGGGAGTGGGCCCTCGTACCGAGGAAAGGCTCCTTCTGCACTTCGGTTCGCTTGCCCGCGTGCTCGCTGCTCCGGAGGCCGACGTAGCCGCTCTGGTAGGTCCGGCGCTTGCCCGGAAGATAGCCGGCTCTTGCAAATCAAAATAATTATACATACCTTTGCGTGCTACGATTTTTAAAAGAGTACTAATAAATAAACCAAATATTTAATCTTTATGGAATACGAAGAAATCGTAAAAAAAGTGCAGGCCATTATCGTCGACAAGCTCGGCGTTGAGCCTTCAGAGGTAACGGAAACCGCCAACTTCACCAACGACCTTGGCGCCGATTCTCTGGACACCGTAGAGCTCCTTATGGAGTTTGAGCACGTTTTCGGCATCAAGATCCCCGATGAGGAAACCGCCAGCATCGCAACCGTCAAGGACGCCTGCGACAAAGTAGCCGAAAAACTCGCAGCATAAGCTGCCACCTAATTGAAAAACCAAACGGGCGCCGCTCACGCGGTGCCCGTTTTCGTTATAAGGTATTGAGAATTAGTCGTGTACCGGACGGATGGAAGCGCCCCAGTAGCGATATGCGCCATTGAATTGAAGCGTATTCTCATATGCCTGGAAAGTAAGGACTATAGCAGCATAGGCAGAAGTGGCATGACGGGTAGCGGACCATAGGACTAGATAATCCCCTGGATAGGTGGGCTGAGATTTGTCCGCCAGGATATAACCGGCTGCGGGAATGAAGATCTCATTTCCGTTGGGACCGGTAATCCTTGCTCCGCCGTAAGAGGAAATGCCATCGTTCAAAGTTGTGAATTCCCAGGTGCACTCGGTTGCAAGTTCCTGCATCTCCGCATAGGTGGGCATGCGCCAGCCGTTGCCGAGTGCTTGTGTTGCGGCGTCGTCTTCAGGGAGAAGAGTCATCTGATTGTCGGTATCATTATACTTGGTAATGTTGCTCTGGGTTCCCCAAATGTAATAATTCCAGCCGTATACAGTTGATGTCTTGGTGTCTCCCCATGCATAGTAAGCGCCGGGACCGGTCTTGTGGCTGGCTCCAAGGTTGAAGTCTGCCCATTTCAATCCGGAAGTAAGGCCAAGGTCAACTGCAATAGGAGCTTTTATTGTGACGGTGATTGTCTTGGTGGCCTTGATGCTGGGGTTGTCTACGCTGGTTGCGGTTATGGTAACCTCTCCGGGTGACAATGCAGCTACCCATCCGCTTACGTCAACCTTGGCTATCGAAGCATCACTGCTGGACCAGGTGACTGACTTGTAAGTTGCGTTTGAAGGAGAAACCTCGGCTTTGAGCTGTTCAACATCGCCTACATTCAGGGAGATGCTTGAGGTAGGAGTGATGCTTACTCCGGTTACTGCCACGTAATCATTCTTTACGGGGCGGATAGGAACGCCGCGGTAACGTGCGACACCAGTTACGTTTACAGCCATATTCTGTCGCTTAACGAAGCATTTGAAGAGATAGTGATTATCACTTGAATACTTGGAAGAAGAGAGAGCATATACGTACCTGTCGGTAGTTCTTGTGCCGTCCTTTGAACCGGCCTTTGGCAGGATGATAGATTTACCGTTTATATTGCTGGTAAGCTTGATTGCCGGTTTGTATTCTGAACCTGTAGGCTGCGGAACATCCTCTATGGTGCAATTGTCGATAAGCTCTACCCAATCATCGGCCGTAGGGGTGCGCCAGGTGTCTCCCAGATGGTATCTGGCAGCGTCGTCACGGTCTGTATCCAGTTCGAGCAGGCCGTCCTCGGCGTTGTACTTGTATAGGTTGTCTTCATCGAAGCCCCATGCATAATTGGACCAGTCGTAACTGGATTTGGGATTGAGCTCACCCCATGCAAAGTATGCTCCCGGCAGATACTCACCGTTGGTTTGTTTGGGGGTGCCAAGGTTCTGGCTTGCCCATTTGGTTCCGGAAGGGAGGCCAAGGTCTACAGCGTCGGATGCTTCATATTGGAGGACGGAGACCGAAGCGGACTTGGAGAATTGTCCGTCCGAAGAATACACCCATATCTTGGTAGTTCCAGCACGTAGGCCGGTTATTACTCCGGTTGCAATATTCACGGTTGCAACGGTGGGGTTGCTGCTCTCCCATAATACCCTGGCGTCAGTCACATTATCTGGAGATACTGTGGCCGTTGCCGTGGTTGTTCCCTCTATCATGATGGAGGAGTCAACTGTAATGTCAACAGACTGTGGAGGCACGAGGGCGCGTTTGACAGGACGGATAGTAACGCCGGCGCCATATTCAAGGTCTATTTCACCAGTGGGCATCATGGCGGAGCGGTGCATCATATCGTCCTGGCTTATGACAACGCTACTCGAAGCAAGGATAGGCCTGTCGTTCTCGTAAGTGCGATGCGTGCCGGACATGTATCCGGCGTTTGGAATATAAATGCAGTTGCCGGTAGGGCCGGTGAACTTGCGGACGCTTACGCCATTCAGAGTCACGTTTGTGATTTCGCATTCAGTCCTCAACTCCGTAAGCTCTTCCATTGTGGGGGTGCGCCAATCGCTGCCAAGGATCACGTGGGCTGCGTCGTCTGCAGGGTCTTGGATTGCCCGGAAATCAAGGTCGCCCCAGTCTTCCCACAGGTTATACTTCAGTATTAAATAGTTATCTTTGTCGAAGTACCGCCAGTTAGAATAGCCGTAATTCTCTTTGGGCTCAAGCTCAGCAAAGGCGAAGAAATCTCCTGTTTCCTCAGGTGCGGTGGCGCCCAGGTTCATGCTTGCCCAGAGGGTGCCTGAGGGAAGGCCAAGGTCTATGGCTTCGGGTTCGGTGGCCGGGCCGGCCTCGGGAACCAGTTCGACAGGCTTGAGGTGCACTATATGGTTGCGCTGAACCGTGACCTGCTTTGAACCAGCCTTTTCAAAATAAGCGCCGTCGGAAGTTTCTCCGGCGATGCCGAAAGTGTAGGTTCCCGGAGGAACGGCAAAGAGGAATTCTGTGCACTCGCTAGCCGAAGATCCAATGGTAACCGGCTGCTCGCAGGTCAGGGTGATGGAGTTGGGGTTGTTGCCTTTAAAGGTGATGGCAGGCTCTCCGCCGACTTCCATGGCAACGGAGATATCTCCGCACAATGTAACTCCGGACAGTCCAAGTCCTATAAGATCCATCTCAGCCACAGTGACATTGGAGCCGTAAACCTTTACGCCGACAAGGCCGCAGACGTTCTTGAAGTTGATGCGCTCTTCGTTTTCTTCAAAAACGCCCATCATGAACGCGGCGTCGGGGTCGAATGATCCGGGAACATAGGTTTGCTGTCCGGGGAATATCATATTTACACTTCCGTCATCATTGAAGGACCTGACCTTGCCGAATGGATATGCGGCATAACAGTGGTCGAGATCACTGGCGCTTGTGCCGTAAATGGTCTCTTCCAGGTGGGCTTTGCCCTCCGCGGCATCATATACATAACGGCCGCATTGCGTGGACATGTATGCTACTGCAAACTCGTCTTGGTCGTTCCAATGGACCTTCGTGCCCTCAAGATATGTCTTGGTGGCAGGGGAGGGCTCTTCTATGCTTACCTCGAATGTCTGGGGGAGAGCTCTTCCATTAACGGGGACTTCGACTTCCCTGGGAGTGCAGGAGAACAGAACTGCTCCTGCAAACGCGGCGCAAAGCCACGAAATGCGATTCATCGTTTTCATAGCTGCTACCATTCAATATCGGGACCGTCGTCTACATAAGATTCCAATTCGGAGTCGGCAAGGATGCCGTAGAGAGAGTAAAACTCAAGCAGCTCAGCCTGCGGCGCGGCATAGCGGCCGTGGCTCATAGGGATGTGAGTGTCTTGCTTCATAGTTCTATTCTTTTGTCCAACTGATTGCAATGATAAGCATTTTTGCCTAAAAATCAAGCATTTTCCAGCCTGACGACTATTGACAGGGGCAGTACTTTGCCGAATTTGTCCTTCAGCGCAAGCTCTCCGGAGGTGATGTTTGCAGCATCAGAGTGTATGCCGAAGGCCTCGCGCACAAGGGTTTCTCCAAGGGCGGCTGAGTAGCCGTTTGAGTACAGGTTGAGTACGACGAAACCGCCGGGAGCAAGGATGCCCGCCACCGTACGGAGCATGCCAAAAAGGCACTCATCAAGCTTCCACTTTTCCCCGTCGGGCCCGTGACCGTATGCCGGAGGATCCAGGATGATACCATCGTACCTGTGCCCCCTCCGCAGCTCGCGCGACGCAAACTTCATGGCGTCCTCAACAACCCAACGTATGCCGTCCAGCCCGCTGCGTTCCATATTTCCGCGCGCCCAGGTCACCACCTGCCGCACAGAATCCAGGTGCGTCACCTCAGCCCCCGCGGCCTTCGCCGCCAGGCTCGCCGCACCCGTATACGCAAACAGATTCAGCACCTGCGGCTTCTCCATCGACCTGCATTTCCGATAAATGAACTCCCAGTTCGGCGCCTGTTCCGGAAAGACACCAACATGCTTGAAGGAAGTAAGACCTAATCTTAACGAAAGTTGACGGTAGGATATCCACCACTGATCGTCCATCTTCTTCAGGCGCTCCCAGGTGCCGCTGTCTTCCTTACCGGCTTTGCCGAATCCGGCACCCGGTTTAAAATGCGTATGGGAGAGGCGGTTCCATTCGGACTGGGGAAGACTCTTATCCCAAAGGGCCTTGGGCTCGGGACGGGCAAGGATAAAGGAGCCGAAGCGCTCGAGCTTCTCGCCCGAGCCGCTGTCGAGCAACTCATAATCTTGCCAGGAAATGTCAGGAAATTCTATCACAAGGCAAAGATAATTGATATTTTTGTTAAATTTGTGGGATTAATCGCTTTATATTATGCAACAGCACATCGATTCCTACGATTTC
>JAGCCD010000234.1 GCA_017651785.1 Bacteroidales bacterium | reverse complement strand
GGCAGGCCGGGCTCGTTCCGTCACTGGAGGGTGAGGTGCGTTTCGTACCGCCGTACGACAGTCCGTCTGCGGTAAAGGGGCTGGACGGCTTCGACTACTGCTGGCTTCTGTGGGGCTTCTCCCTCAATCCGGATTCTTCGGACACGCTTACTGTGCGCCCGCCGCGGCTTGGCGGCAACGAACGCGTGGGAGTTTTCGCGTCCCGATCGCCCTTCAGGCCCAACGGCTTGGGACTTTCGTGCGTGCGCATAGAGTCCATTGAAGATGGCGTTCTGCACGTGAGCGGCGCAGACCTGGCGGACGGCACACCTGTTTATGACGTCAAACCTTATGTCGCATATTCCGACAGCCGTCCCGATGCAAAAAGCGGCTTCGTAGACGCCGTCAATTGGGAAAAGCTCAGCGTGGAGTTCCTTCCCGAGGCCGCCGCAGTGCTGGATGAAAGGCAGCGTGAGACGGTTTCCGGGCTGTTGGAGCTTGATCCCCGGCCTCAGTATCAGGCAGATCCGGAGCGCGTGTACGGGATGTTCTTTGAGTCTCTGGACGTCAAGTTCAAGGTGGATGGGAAGAAAGTGCTTGTTGTGTCTGCCGAAAAATACTAAATTTGCACCCCGTGAACGCATCGCTTACAGATATACTGATGGAAAGGCCGGTCGAGGAAATCGAAGCGGCCCTCGACTATTTCGGCGCATATCCCCGCAGAGGAGGGCATCGCAAGCAGGACCTGGTAAAGGCCCTTGCGAGCTTTTTCACTGAAGATCCGGAGCGCTGGCTAGGCGCACTGCTCGAGGGAGACCTCCGTCTTCTGAGCCGTTTGTGCAAGGCGGGCCCCGACGTGCAGGTAGACCTCATCCCGTCCGATTACCCTATGGTTTCCGAGGTCCTTCACCTTGCCGATTTCGACAAATCCGGAGATCCCGACCTCGTTGGCGCCAGTATTCCCGGCGCGCTTTACTCGCTGATTAACGACAAGATAGACGAAGTTATCAAGAGAAAAGAATCAAATGGTGACTTCGATGTGGAACGCCTTGCCCTGGGCGCGCTTCACACCTTTGGCATCATTCCTCTCACCACCTTCGTAGACTATATATTCGCCAGGTTCGACACTGTGGAGGAAATGAAGACCTTCGCTGCAAGTCTTACCGGATGCCCTGTCCTTAAGCTTTATCAGGAAGAATACAAGGGCGTAACCTATATGGTCTCGCCGGATGTGGAGAATCTGGAAGAACTGATGCGCAAACGCCGCAAGCTCTACAAGGGCGTCCGCACTTATGCGCGTCTGAGTCAAGAGGAGTATAAGGCCTGCGGCCTCAATTCGCCTTTCTGCGTGTTCGGTGAGGATTCTCCGCAGGGCAAGGCTCTCAGGGCTATGCTTTACAAGGTGGGATATGAGGGCGACGAGCTCGATTTCGCCATGCACTCCATCTGGATCAACGCCCAGTACGAGCCCGACGACAATAATCTTGACATTCTCCTTGCACCCGTCACGCACCGCGACGCAGATATAGAGTCTTACGAGGAATTCGTAGAGTGTGCCCAGATAATCATCACATACGCCAACTGGGTGCCGAAGTGGCTCCTCAAAGGCCATAGCGCACAGGAAACCGGCCTTATGCTGTACTCGCTGCCGGACGGCTATTTCGAGAACGAATTCGAGGAGTACGCGGGAGGGGAGATAAGCGAAGAACTGATGAAGTACTTTGACAATGCAAACAGGGTCCGCCCGGTTTACCCGGACGACCCCTGTCCCTGCGGCAGCGGTTTATCTTACCGCTTATGTCACGGTAAATACGTTAGTTAGACGCAGTTACCTTTAAGTTTGCTTCAAGGTATTCCGCCCACTTTGAGACGGCCTCGTCGCTGGGAGCCACAACCGAGCAGATAAGCAGTCCGCCCTTTACGATCTCTACGCACATCAGCAGCATTATGGAACCGTCTTCACACTCGCCGGTGAAGCCGTAGGCCTTGCGTTTCTGGAAACGCCACTCGGCGATGGGATCTTCTTCTTCGTCTTCCTCGTCCCAGCCTATGATTTCCGCGTAATTGGCGTATGCCTCGTCCTCGGCAGTGGTGTCTGACGGCATGTCTCCGGCGTACAGGTCAATCACCGCCTCATACTTTCCTTCCTCGGAGGAGGGGAGGTGGCACTCGGCATGGGTGATCATCGCATTGTCTACTTCCTCGTAGCGCTCGTCTTCGCGGATCCACTCGGGAGAAAGGGGGAGAGAGATGTCGTATACCATTGCTACAGAGCGTTATAGGCAACAGAGAAGGTATCGCCCAGTGAAGGGTTGCCGCTGGTATAGCCTTTCTTGAGCCACTTTACGCGCTGTGCGGAAGTGCCGTGGTTGAACGAGTCGGGGACGGCATATCCGCGGGCTTTCTTCTGAAGATAGTCGTCACCGATCTTGCTGGCAGCGTTAAGGCCTTCTTCTATGTCGCCGTCTTCGAGGGAGCCGAACATCTTGTTGTCGTAGTGGGCCCAGAGTCCGGCATAGAAGTCTGCCTGGAGCTCAAGGCGCACGCTCAGCTGGTTGGATTCCTTCTCGCTCACGCGGGACATTTTGGAGTGAACTTCGTTCAGGGTGCCCAGAAGGTACTGTACGTGGTGACCTACCTCGTGCGCAATGACATATGCATACGCGAAATCTCCGTCGGCGCCGATATCTTTCTTCATATTGGTGAAGAAGGAGAGGTCAAGGTAGACGGTCTGGTCTGCGCTGCTGTAGAAAGGACCTACCTGGGCGGATGCGGTGCCGGATGCGGTCTGCACATAGTCGTTGTAAAGTACAAGTTTCGGGGGTTCGTACTTGAGGCCGTTCTGCTTGAAGATGTTTGTCCAGACATCCTCGGTTCCGGCGAGGATCTGCTTGGAGAATACCGCGAGTTCTTCCTCTTCTGCGGTGGGGGTGTACTCTGTCTGGGCGCCGCCGGTCACACCGCCTGCCTGCTGGAGCACCGGGGTAGGGTCAATACCCAGAACAAGGTAAAGAATACCGGCCAAAAGGAGGCCTCCGAGTCCGATTCCGCCGGCTTTGCCCACGGATCTGCCACGTCTGTCATCGACATTCGTGCTTTGTCTTCTTCCGTCTAGTTGCATAGTGTAATTATTTGATTAGTAGAATTTGTAACAAGTTTGTTTGAGATGTTAACATTTTTGTTATAGGGCTATTTCCCCATTCCTGTGAGCTCCGGATCGTCAAAATAGTCGATGCGCATCGACTTGCGGACGGCACTCAGCGTAATCTCTGCTTCCGCAACTGCGGCATCGGTTCCGCGGCGGAGGATTTCCCACACCGCGGGGATGTTTTTCTCCAGTTCCGCACGGCGGGCGCGGATGGGATCAAGCGTCTCGTTAAGGATGGCGGTGAGGAAGTTTTTCACCATCACGTCGCCCAGACCGCCGGCCCGGTATTGGGCCTTGACTTCATCGAGCGAGTTGAAGGTGAAACTTGACTTCCTTCCAACGAAGCATTCGCGATATTTCTCAAAGTGCTCGGGTTTGCAGAAGGCGTCGAGATATGTGAACACGGCGTTGCCCTCCACTTTGCCGGGATCGCTGACCTGAAGGTGGCCGGGATCTGTGAACATACCCTTTACCTTTGCGGCAACTTCTTCCGCTGAATCGGACAGGTAGATGCAGTTGCCCAGGGATTTGCTCATCTTGGCCTTTCCGTCCGTGCCGGGGAGCCTGAGGCAGGCGGCGTTGTCCGGAAGAAGGATTTCCGGCTCCACGAGCGTTTCTCCGTACACGGCGTTGAACTTGCGCACGATTTCCCGGCACTGCTCAAGCATGGGCTCCTGATCTTCACCCACGGGGACGGTGGTGGCCCTGAAGGCTGTGATGTCCGCCGCCTGGCTGATGGGGTAGCAGAAGAAGCCCACGGGGGTTCCTGCCTTGTTGTCGGACCCGTCGTCGCTCTCAGAGTAGCCCCTGAGCTTGATTTCCTGCTTTACGGTGGGGTTGCGCTGCAGGCGCTGCACCGTGACGAGGTTCATATAATAGAACGTAAGCTCGGTGAGCTGCGGCACCATTGACTGGATGAAGATGTTCACCTTTGCCGGGTCAAGGCCGGCGGAGAGGTAGTCAAGAGCTACCTGGATGATGTTCTGGCGTACCTTCTCGGGGTTGTCTGCGTTGTCTGTGAGGGCCTGGGCGTCGGCGATCATGATGAAGATCTTGTCGAACCCGCCCTGGTTCTGCAACTCGACCCTGCGTCGCAGAGAGCCCACGTAGTGCCCCAAATGGAGCCTGCCCGTGGGGCGGTCGCCTGTCAGAATAACTTTTCCCATATTCAAATCTAATTTGTTCCTAAAAACCAGTCGCACGACTTTTCCTCTCCCGCAATCCATATAGTGTCGCCTTCACAGAAGACGTAATCGGCCCCGGGATTGGCGATTATCTTTCCGTCGTGCTTTATGCTTATTATCATGCAGCCACTGCCGCGCATGTCAGTTTCCCTTATTTTCTTGCCTGTGAGGAAGGACTCCGGCAGCAGAGTGGCCAGTTTAACGGCAAACTCGGGGGCGTCTTCCTTAGTGGCAAGAGTGTTTTCTTTAATTATCTGTTCGAACGAATGCAGCTGCTCCGATGTGCCCACGGCAAGGAGAATGTCGCCGGGGTAGATGGGCTCGTCTCCGGAAGGAATCTGGATGGACTTGGAGCCGCGCTTTATCTTCACTATGTTTACCCCGGATTTCTTGCGGAATGGCATTTCCCTCAGGGTTTTGCCGATGTATGCGAAATCCTGCGGCACCACCACCGCGCTGGTTTTGATGTCGTATCCGGAAAGATTGTCGCGGAGCGATGACGTTACGGGGGCCTTGCGGCGTTCCATCTCCTCGCGTGCGTTGAAGTTCTCCATGAACCGCCGCTCCAGGCCGGAGAGGTTGCGGAACGAGGCTTTTCCAACGATGATCAGCAGCAGACCCGCGCCTATGACGGCGAGTACGCCCCAGCCTCCGAGTTTGAAGTATGACGTTATAGCCGCCAGAATGAAGCCTATCGCAATGAGGATCCTGATCACCATAAGTGAAAGGATGGGCCATCTGTTGGATGCACGCTCCTTGAGGAGCTTTGATGCGTGTTTGCCTATGGAGCCGTTGGTGATGGCCAGTCCGTAGAGGAAAGGAATCATCACGCCCAGGGTGAGGAGGAGGCATATAAGCTTGCGCAGAGGCTCCGACAGGAACGGCAGAAGCTTTTCTGCGAGCGACGGCAGCAGCAGGCGGGATGCCAGCAGTACGGCGATAAGTATGACGCTGTATAGAACGACCCGGAGGGCGTAGCTCTTTACCAGGCCGCTCCATTCGTTGCTCTCTGCCTTTGACGCGCTGCCGGAATCTCCGGGCTGGGGATTGATGCGGGCGAGGATATTGGGAGGAAGCTTGGCTGCAAGCCATCTGCTGGCAGGATCCCCGGCCTTGATCATGTAAGGCGCGGCAAACGTGGTGATTACGGAAACGGCGATAATCACCGGATATATGAACCCCCGCATCACGCCAAGGCTGCAGCCCAGACTGGCGATAATGAACGAAAACTCGCCCAGCTGGGCCATCGTGAATCCTACGTGGACCGAATTGTCCAGGCCCTGGCCGGCAAGCAGCGAGCCGGTGGTTGAGAAGAGCAGCAGACCGCCCATTGCGATGACTGCCAGTATGAGTACGATGAACCAGTGCTGCCCGATTACTGCGGGATCTATCATCATTCCCACGGAGACGAAGAAGATGGCGCCGAACAGGTTCTTGATGCCGGACAGCAGGTGCTCTATCCTTTCTCCCTCTACTGTCTCTGCAAGGATGGAACCCATTACGAACGCTCCAAGGGCGGCCGAGAAACCGGCGGCGGTGGCCAAGGAAACCATTCCGAAGCACAGGCCGATGGATATGATGAGGAGTATCTCGTCGTTAAGGTACTTCTCCGCCTTCTTTAGGATGATGGGGATAACGTACAGTCCCACAAGGAACCACAAAATCAGGAAGAATGCCAGGCGGGCGAGGCTCCAGAGCATCTTGCCTCCGGAGAACTGCTGCGAAACGGCGAGGGTGGAGAGCAGGACCATCAGCAGCACCGCTATGAGGTCCTCTACCACCAGGGTGCCGAAAACGAGCGGCGCATAGGGCTTCTTCTTGAGCCCCATGTCGTCGTATGCCTTGATGATTACGGTTGTGGAACTCATAGACAGCAGGCCTCCGAGGAAGAGGCTCTCCATCATCGTCCATCCGAAGGCGTTGCCGGCCACCATACCTACGGTGAACATTCCTATGCAGATGGTGACTGCAGTTATGAGCGCGCTGCTGCCCACTTTGAGCAGCTTTTTGAAGCTGAATTCCAGTCCCAGGGCGAAGAGGAGGAAGATGATGCCGATCTCCGACCACTGGCTCACGGATTCCGTGCTGGAAATGACCTTGATGAGCCCCAGGTGCGGGCTCACAATGAAGCCGGCTATGATATAACCAAGAATGAGAGGCTGCTTGAGCGCCCTGGAAATGACGGTGAACACACCGGCGGCAATGAGGATTACCGCAAGTTCCGCTACCAGGTTAAGCTCCTCCGACATTTACTTCCGGCGTGAAAGGATAAATTCCGCGATCTGAACTGCATTGAGCGCCGCGCCCTTACGGATCTGGTCTCCGGAAAGCCACAGGGTGATGCCGCAGGGATCTGCAAGGTCTTTGCGCACGCGGCCCACGTAAATGTCGTCTTTGCCTGCGGTGAAGAGGGGCATGGGATAGGTCTGGGTTGCGGGCTCGTCCAGCAGGGTGACGCCGGGAGCCGCCGCTATGGCTTTCTGCACCTCAGCCACTTCCAGGGGCTTTTCTGTCTGGATCCAGACGGCCTCGGAGTGGGAGCGGAGGGCGGATATGCGCACGCACATCGCGCTGCACGCCACGTCTGAATGGAGGATCTTGCGGGTCTCTGCGAACATCTTCATCTCCTCCTTGGTGTAGCCGTTGTCCATAAATACGTCTATCTGCGGGATGACGTTGTATGCGAGCTGATATGCGAATTTGTTTACGGTTACGGGCCGGTCGTTGGCGAGGTCTTTATACTGCTGCTCAAGCTCTGCCATAGCCTGTGCGCCGGCTCCCGATGCGGACTGATAGCTTGCAACGTGGATGCGGCGGATGTGGGACAGCGCCTCTATCGGCTTTAGCACTACCACCATCATGATAGTGGTGCAGTTGGGGTTGGCGATTATGCCGCGGGGCGCATTGAGCGCATCTTCCGCATTGCACTCGGGAACCACCAGGGGAACGTCCTCGTCCATACGGAAGGCGGACGAATTGTCTATCATTATTGTTCCGTGGCGGGTGATGGTGTCTGCGAACTGCCTGGAAGTGGAAGCGCCGGCCGACACGAACGCGAAATCTATTCCGCGGAAATCGTCGTTGTCTTGTAAGAGTTTGACTTCCAACTCTTTACCACGAAACATATACTTTCTTCCGGCACTCCTCTGGGAGCCGAAAAGAACTAACTCATCTGCCGGAAAATTCCGTTCTTCAAGAACCCGGAGAAACTCCTGTCCAACGGCGCCGCTCGCGCCAACTATAGCTGCTTTCATAGACTACAAATATAAATAAAAACTACAATAATCTATACACCTGCATATTTACTTTTACTCTTGACCGGCAGCATTCACCTCGTGCGTCATAATACGTCAAGGCCCGCTTCACAGCGGGCCTTGACGGTTAGTTAGTAGTGTATACCTTTAGAAGGTTAATTATTGTTGGTTAGAATAGTTGTTGATTTCCGAATGCAAATATACGGCGATTTTTTGAATCTGCAAGTTTTTTTTGAAAATTTTTAATGCAAGTTATTTTTTGTTTTTAAAAAATTTTATTAATCGGTGTCCAAAAGTTCAGGACGGAGCATTTTTGTACGCTCAAGTGCTTGAGTATCTTGCCATTCCCGAATCAGCTTGGGATTTCCGCTAAGAAGGACGTCGGGGACTTTCCAGCCGTTGAATTCTGCGGGGCGGGTGTAGACGGGAGGGGAGAGGAGCTTGTCCTGGAAGGAATCGGACAGGGCGGAGGTCTCGTCTGTGAGGGCTCCGGGAATGAGGCGGACTATGGAGTCGGCCAGCAGGGCGGCGGGGATTTCCCCTCCGCTCACCACGTAGTCTCCAACGGAAATCTCTCTTGTTACCAGGTGTTCGCGGATCCTGTGGTCTATGCCTTTGTAGTGGCCGCAGAGCAGTATGATGTTTTCAAGCATCGAAAGCTCGTTGGAGATTGCCTGGTTGAGTCTTTCTCCGTCGGGGGAGAGGTAGATGACCTCGTCGTAGCGGCGTTCCGAGCGGAGCTCCTCAATCATCCTGTAGACGGGCTCTACCATCATTACCATTCCGGCGTCGCCGCCGTAGCTGTAGTCGTCTACGTTGCGGCGGGGGCCGATGCCGTATTTGCGGAGATTGTGGACGCGGATGTCTACAAGGCCTTTTTTGATGGCACGCCCTACAATGGAATAAGACAGGGGACTGTCCAGCAGCTCGGGGACGACGCTGAGTATGTCGATTCTCATCATTTTGGTGCGTAAAATGCAAAATTAGCATTTATTTGCTAAATTTGCGCAGATGAAAAGGTTGATTCTTTCTCTTGCGGCGCTTGCGCTGTGCGTATGCGCCTGCTCCGCTCCGGGTCCGCGAAAGTACGGGGTCAAGGTAGTACGTGAGTATCCGCACGATACCAGGGCCTATACCCAGGGCCTTTTTTTCGATAACGGCACCCTGTACGAGAGCACCGGCCAGACCGGTCAGTCAAGCTTCAGGATTGTAGATCTGCAGACAGGCAAAGTACTCCGTAAACTGGGCTTTGCCCACAAGTATTTCGGAGAGGGTTCCGTAATGTTCCAAGGGAAGTTATATATGCTCACCTGGACTAATCATGTAGCTTTCGTATACGATGCGGCAACCCTGGAATATGAGAAGACCTACTCCTATCCCCGCGAGGGCTGGGGCCTCACTACGGACGGCAAATCCCTCATCGCTTCGGACGGTTCCGCCAACCTTTTCTTCCTGGATGGGGAGTTCCATCTGCAGCGCACCCTCAAGGTTACGCTGAACGGCCGCCCCATAAGATATCTGAACGAACTGGAGTGGATAGACGGCCGCATCTGGGCCAATGTCTACACGACGGATATGATAGTCATCATCAACCCCAAGACGGGTGTGGTAGAAGCTACGGTAGATTGCTCCGGCCTGCTTCCCAACGCCCTCAGGGGGCCTGAGACAGACGTACTTAACGGCATTGCGGTGCTTGACGGAAGGATCTTCCTCACCGGCAAGAACTGGCCACGTATGTATGAAGTGGAACTGAAGGAAACGAAATGAGGCTGCCGAAAGGGTTCCATTATAAAAATATTTATATATTTGTAGTTTGAAACTTTAAAAAACCTTTGATATGAGCGACACCATCATTCCTGAAATTACCCCCGAGGTGGTTTCAGACGTAGCTGAAAAAGCAGCGTCCGCTGCAGTGGAAACTGCAGAGCAGACCGTCAGCGAACCCAAGCCGGTTGAACCTGAGCCCGCACCCGTAGAAGAAGCGCCCGCGGCAAATCCCGAACCTGCTCCCGAAGCGCCACAACCCGAGCCTCAGCCGGAAACGCTCAAGGAGAAGGTCGAGAACCTTGCAGACAAGTCCCTCGCGGAGCTTTCAGATATGTTCCGCAACCTCAAGGAAAGTGCGGACAGTATGATGCGCTCCAAAGAGGCAGAAAGCATCAAATCCGCTTTCTACAAGCTTCTGGGCAAGCTCAAGGGAGAGAATCCCGAGGGTGAATCCTCACTCAACAACCCCTTCGTAGCCGTAGAAGAGAACTTCAAGGCCATCTACGCAGACTACAAGAAGGAGAGGGCAGAGTTCAACAAGGAGCAGGACGCCCGCCGCGAGGATAATCTTGTGACCAAGAAGGCCATCATAGAAGACCTCAAGAAGATGGTGGAAGACGACAGCGACGCCAGCAACTCCTTCCCCGCATTCCGCGAAATCCAGAACCGCTGGAAAGAGGCCGGCCCCGTACCCGCAAACGCATTCCGCGACATAAACGACTCCTACCAGTACTACGTAGAGAAGTTCTATGACAAGGTAAAGATCAGCCGCGATCTGCGCGACCTTGATTTCCAGAAGAACCTGGAGGCCAAGGAGAAGTTCTGCGAAATCGCAGAAAAGCTCGCAGAGAACGAGAATGTGGTTTCCGCATTCCACGAGCTCCAGAAGCTCCACGAGCAGTGGAAGGAATTCGGTCCCGTAGCCAAAGAGAAGAGGGAAGACATCTGGAACCGCTTCAAGGCCGCTACCGCAGTCATCAACAAGCGCTACCAGGCCCACTTCGAAGGCCAGAAGGAAGAGCAGCTTGCAAATCTCACCGCCAAGCAGGCCCTCTGCGAAGAGGTGGAAGCCATTGCTGCTAAGGAAGTTACCTCTTCCGGCGAATGGAATGCCCTCTCTTCCCAGATAGAGGAGATCCAGGCTCGCTGGCGCAAGATTGGTTTCGCCACCCGCAAGGAGAACCAAAAGGTATACGACCGCTTCCGTGCCGCATGCGACGCGTTCTACGCACGCAAGCGTGACTACTACGCCGAGTTCAAGGACTCCATGAACGAGAACCTAGCCAAGAAGATGGAAATCATCCAGAAGGCGGAGGAACTCAAGACCAGCACCGAATGGAAAAAGGCTACGGACCAGTTCATCGAGCTCCAGAAGCAGTGGAAAGAGATTGGCGCCGTGCCCCGCAAGAAGAGCGAACAGATCTGGAAGCGCTTCCGCGCAGCATGTGACGAGTTCTTCGCCGAGCGCGACAAGAATGCCAAGGGCGAGAACGATTGCTACAGCAACCTCGGTGCAAAGAAGGCCCTCATCGCAGAGGTGGAGAATTACGAGCCCTCAGATAACGAAACTGCCAACTCCGAGGCGCTGCGTGCCTTCAACGAGCGCTGGCGTGCCATCGGCCACGTTCCATT
>JAGCCD010000233.1 GCA_017651785.1 Bacteroidales bacterium | reverse complement strand
GTGGTGCTGGGAAGAATCGAACTGCCGACACAAGGATTTTCAGTCCTTTGCTCTACCACCTGAGCTACAGCACCGTGCCCTTGATGGGAATGCAAAGGTAGAAAGATTTTCTCTTTTTGCAAATTTTTTCGGGACTATTTTTGTAATTTTGTGTCCGTGGACGGGAAGAGATTCATACAGGTGCTGGTGCCGCTCAGGTTGGAGTGGGTTCCGTGCTATTCCTGCGATGAGGAGGTAAAGAGAGGGCAGAGGGTTACCGTGTCCTTTTCGGGCAAGGCCTATGCCGGTGTGGTGTGGAATACGGATGCTGTTCCGGACGTTGCCCCTTCACGCATTCGTAAGGTGCTCAAAATCAATACGGAACTGCCGTCCATCAGCCCTCAGGAGCTATCTTTCTGGGAGTTCCTGTCCACATATTACCTTTGCTCTCCAGGAGAGGTTTTCAAGGCGGCTTACCCCGGCAGCAAGATCCGCAGCGAGCAGGTGGCGGCGAGCATACTTGACCGGCTGCGCTCGCGCCTCGCTGTGAGGGAAGAGGCGCTTAGCCGTAAGCATAAAGACAACGTGCGGGAAAGGCTGCAGGCAGAGCGAGACGCCATTGCTGCGCAGATCGAGGCGCTCACCCGCATCCCGGAGCAGTCGGCCGGGCCCAAATCTTCTGCCAACCACACCCCCTCCCGCCCCATTCTCCTTGTCGGCCCCGGCCGTCATGAGGAATACGTCAATCGCGCAGCGGAAGCGGTGCAGCAGGGCCTCAACGTCCTCGTGCTCACTCCTGAAA
This sequence comes from Bacteroidales bacterium, assembly GCA_017651785.1. GTDB lineage: Bacteria > Bacteroidota > Bacteroidia > Bacteroidales > UBA932 > Cryptobacteroides. The sequence continues at coordinate 2,517 of JAGCCD010000233.1, read as the reverse complement.
TCGCGGCGTCGGAGCAGCTTTCGGCATTGCTGGAACAGAAGTTCCCCGGCATAGTCCATAGTCTCAACTCCCACGTTACGGACGCCCGCAGGCGCCGGGTGGCGGAAGACCTGCGAAGTTTCGGCGGGCAGATTGTGGTGGGCACGCGCACGTCGCTCTTCCTGCCGTTCAGCAGGCTCGGGCTCATAATAGTAGAGAACGAGCAGGACGTGCTTTTCAAGCAGACAGAGCCCTCGCCCCGCTACAACGGGCGAGACGCAGCGGTGATGCTCGGCCGCATCCACGGCGCCAGTGTGGTGCTGGGCACGCCCGCTCCGTCGCTGGAGTCGCTCCACAACGCCCTTAGCGGCAAGTATGAACTGCTTAACGCCGGCGGCGCGGTTGCCCCGGTCACACTCATAGACATCAGCGTAGAGCGCCGCAAGAACGGCATGCCGGGGCGTATGTCCCGCAAGCTCATAGAGGCTGTGCAGCGCACGGAGGGCCCCATTGCGCTTGTGCGCGGATGGGAGAAGCCCGACGAGATACTGGACGAGGCAGACCGCTTCCTCCCCGGGCGGCCGATAGATATCTTCACCTTCCAGGAGGCTCGACAGAGGGACCTGAAGGGCTACCCCCTGGTGGCGGTGCTGCAGGCGGACGCCCTTATGGGCGGCAACGACTTCCGGGCCGACGAGCGCGCCATCCAGACCATCGCGATGCTGCGGGAGGCGTGCAGCGGCATCCTGCTGGTGCAGACGGCGAAAGGGGACCATCCGGTGTTCGGAGACACTCAGAAGGTGTACGCCGCCCTGCTTGCCGAGCGCGAGCAGTGGAGCCTTCCGCCGTACACGCGCCTGGTAGACGTCACAACGGCCGGGGACAAGCAGCGGCACGTGCTTCCGGCAGACGCCACCCTGGCGGCGCGCAAAAAAGAAATCCTGCAAGCCGCCCGGCAGACCGAGCAGAAGAGCGGCGGCCGCACGCGCGTCATAATAGACGTAGATCCAGTTGCCTGATTATTTGCAAAATCGGCGCGGATTGCGTAACTTGCAGGACTTTTAATAACACTAACCAATAACCACTGCTTCTTTTCGTCATGGACGAAGTGAAAGTCATCGAAATCAAGAAAAGCGTTTTTGCCGACAACGACAAGGATGCAGCCGATCTAAGACAGGAACTCAAAGCCAAAGGGCTTTACCTGCTTAACCTGATGTCCGCCCCCGGCAGCGGCAAAACCACCACCCTCATACGCACCATCAACCTTCTCAAGGACAAGCTCCGCATAGCGGTAATGGAGGCTGACATAGACAGCGACGTAGACGCCGTCAAGATAAAAGATGCCACCGGCATCCCCTCCATCCAGCTCCACACCGGAGGTATGTGCCACCTTGACGCGGAAATGACGCGCCAGGGCCTTGCCAACGTGCCCCAGGACGGCCTTGACCTCGTAATCCTTGAGAACGTGGGCAACCTCGTGTGCCCTGCCGAGTTCGACACCGGCGCCGTGTGTAACGCAATGATCCTCAGCGTTCCCGAGGGAGACGACAAGCCACTCAAGTACCCCCTTATGTTCTCCGTGTGCGACGTCGTCGTCATCAACAAAATCGACGTAATGCCGTACTTCGACTTCAATCTGGACAAGTGCAAGGAGTACATACGCATGCGCAACCCCAAAGCGCAGGTCATACCCATCTCGGCCACCACGGGCGAGGGCGTACAGGCCTTCGCAGACTGGCTGCTGGAACAAGTCAATAACTGGAAACAATAACCGATATGCCCGAAATGTCAACCAAGTTCGTCCCTAAGCACAAGGGCGACAAGAATCCCAATCCCAAGCTCCTCAAGTTCGTGCGTCACGTCACGGACCGCATCCCCGGCAAAATCAAGATGGATTCCGACGCCCCCGAGTACTGGGGCCTCGCCTGCATCTTCGAGGACGAGATGGACGCCACCACCCGCGAAGCTTCGCTGGACCTGCTTCTGGATATGCTCCCCGGCAATTTCTTCAGGGTGCGCGAGCATCACACCTATGCCGCCCTGCATGAGATGAACGCCAAGAAGCACTACACGCCGGACGACGCCACCTTCGACGAACTGCTTGACAAGCTGTCCTATTTCGGCATGCTGGAATACGACTACGGAGACAAGTATACAGACGACGGCCCCGTTCCCGGCACCACATACAACAGGGAAGACCGCATCTACTGGGTGCCCATGTTCGTACCCGGCAGCGCAGAATACACCAACATGAACACGGACCTCATGGACAGGCACCCCGAGCTTGCCATGTTCTTCGAGCGTATGACCTTCCTGCCGCTGGAGAAAATCACCCCCATGGTCCCCATGGGCGGCTCCGGTATCGGCATGCACGTCATCCCCGTAGAAAAGGCCATCAGCATGGAAAACCAGTCCGTGAGCATAGAGCACATCTCCTACTGGCTCAAGAAGTACGAAGGCCACATCGGCGTGGGCATCTGCTCCTGCCGCTACGGCCGCAAGAAGCTGGACGAGGGCTGCGCAGACGACTATCGCGAC
>JAGCCD010000232.1 GCA_017651785.1 Bacteroidales bacterium | reverse complement strand
GCGTAACGGGACGCTCGATCTTTGCCGCCGGACGGAAGAACTTCCACGACAGATAGCCGTAAATAGCCGCCACACAGTAGTATATTGCCATTCCGAAGTCTGCGTACAGACCCGCCTTGTAGTAAAGCACCATATCCACCGCCGGCATAATAATGCTTGCCAGCCAAAGCCAGATGCTGGCCTTGTACTCGAGTATAAGGTAAATGACGCCGACGGCAAAGCCGATTATGTCCAGCAGCCGAAGAGTATCCATCAGAAGCGAAGGGTTATGTGTCCTATGAGGGAAAGAGGCGCCACGGGTATGAAGCCGAGCTGATAGTATCGGTTGTCGTTGGGATGGCCGCCGCTCTCGTAAATTGCCGAATAAGACCATCCGCTCACCGCTGCACGGGCGCTGAAGACGTTGTATGCGTCGAAGCCCAACTCAAGCTCTCTCAGCACTTTGGGGAACTTGAAGGTATACATGAGCTGAATGTTCGTGAGGCTGTATCCGGGCAGCGAACGGTCCACGTTCTCCGTATTGTCAAGATACATCCGGCTGACGTACGAAGTGTGCCACACAGCCTTGAAGCCGCCGGTACTCACTGTTGCGAAACCGTTCAGAATGGCGGACGGCGAATACGCCAGGGCGCTGTTGCTGTAGTGGATTGTCGTAACCCCGTTGTCCCAGTCTTCCACATACTCGGTGAAATCAAGCAGCCGGTTGCTGCTGAGGGCGGCGTTGGCCTCGAGCGTAAGGATCTTAAAAGGAGTCCAGCCTGCTGTAAGCTCCACTCCGGCGCGATAGGAGTCTGGAATGTTGGTGGTAAGGGCCTCGCCTATGTCGCTCAGTTCGCCCGTCTGCACCAGCTGGTCGCGATAGCGCATATAGTAGAAAGTAGCACCGGCATTCCATCTGCGGCCCTCGAACTGATAGCCCAACTCGCCGTCCAGGAGTTTCTCTGCCTTGGGTGCGGGGTAATGGCCATTGTCCGTGAAGTTGTTGCGCTCGGGCTCGCGGTTGGCATAAGCCACCGATGCGAACGCCCTGTGGCCGCCGGATGCGAAGTTTACGCCGGCCTTGGGGTTGATGAAGTTGTTGCGCTGGTCTACGTCAAGGTTGTGACGGGAGGCGGTGCCGTCGCCGTTGTCTATGTACTTGTCGTTGTAACCGTCCGTCTTATAATGCACGTGGCGGTACTGCACGTCGCCGAAGAGACTCCAGGCGTCTGACAGCCTGTATGTGGCCTTCACGAAGGCGCTGCCGTCGAACTTGGAGGCGTCTGAGTCGTAGTACTGGTAATCGTCATTCAGCAGCCGCTGATAGGGAGAGCTTGTGCCTTGCTGACGTATGGCCTCAAGAAGGTCGTTGCTGCCAACGTAAGTCAAATAGCCATAATGGTTTCCGACGAAGTTCTGCACGGAGACGCCGCCGCTCAGCGACCAGCCGCCGCGGTTGAGCGCACCGTTTGCCACTATGCCGTAGGTGTCTTGCGTGAGACCTTTCTTACGCACGAAATCGCTCTTCTTTATTGTAACGGGATCCCCTTCCGCCGGGGTGTATACCATATTGGGAATGCCGTACTTGACGAGCTTGTTGTTGAACCTGAACTCGTCGTACCAGCCGTAGCCTGCGGTGTAGTGGGCGGCAACCGTGATGCGGGAATCTGCAGACGGTATCCAGGCAAAGCTCAGGATGTGGTGGTCCTGCCAGAAGTTGTCTGTGGTGCGGGGCCAGAGGGTGCCGTCTTTCATCTTGAAGCGCTCCAGCTCGTAGGTGCCGTTGTCGTTGATGATAAGGTTCTCATACAGCGAGTTGAAGCAGCTCAGGCCCACCTTGCACAGATCTGCATAAGTGCGTATGCCGGTATGACCGCCGTACGTGCCGTCCATAATGGACAGGTCTGAGGTGCCTGCAGTGACGCCGTTCCAGGCCTGGCCGGTAGTTTCGTAATTCCCTATTAATCTGTATGTTACAGAATAGTTGCTTCCCAGCCAGCTGAGCGCCGCCATATAGCTGCCGCTGCGGCCTTTGGTGCCGTGCATATAGCCGTCGGTAGCGGTGTCGTGCCAGGCGGCCTCAAGCGTAACGTGCTTCCAGAAGAGGCCTGTGCCGGCCTGAATGCCGATATTGCGGGTGTTGAACGACCCCCACGAGGCGTTTACTGTGCCGAAGGGCACGAGCGACGGTGCCCTGGTACCAAGAGCGACGGTACCGCCGAAGGCGCCGTCTCCGTTGGACGAGGAGCCCACTCCCCTCTGGATCTGGACGCTTCCCAGAAGGCTTGAGTAAGAGTTCATATTGGCCCAGAAAACGGTCTGGTCTTCAGGCGAATTGAGCGGAACTCCGTCTATGGTTACGTTGATGCGGGAACCTCCGGCGCCGCGGATGCGCATATACGACGTGCCCGTGCCCACACCGTTCTCGCTCCAGGCGAGGACGCCGGGGGTGCGGGCGAGGAGCGCGGGCAGCTCGCGGCCCGTGGAAGAAAATGACTGCAGCTCCGAACGGGAGATGTTGGTTACTGCGAAGGGGGCCTCACCGGAGGCGCGCACCGCGCCTACCACGGCCTCCTGAAGCTGCACCACGGCCAGGGAGTCCGGTTCCTGGGCAGAGGCATTATAGACTGCACCCCCGGCCAGAGCCAGGGGTAGCAGTATACTTATCAAAGTTCTTGTCATTTAAGATTATATGGATTCTCCTCCGACTATGATGGGGATCTCTGAAGATGCTGAATTAGTGCTTGATATGGACAGGATGCCGTCTACTATGTAGCGCTGCATACCGCGCCAGGGCAGCATTCCGTTGTATTCTTTGTAATGGAGCTCAACGAACTTGCCGCTGCAGCGCATAAGGGTGTCTGCCACGGCTTTGTCTACTACGGAGAAGTTGAACTCGTTTGACTGGATGCCGCTGCCGGTCTTGGAGCCGCGGAAGCCCGTCATAATGAGGCGTCCCTCGTATGTTTTCCAAATCCAGCCCTTGTAGACTATCTGGTTGAGTTCTCCCGCCTTTACGCCCTCTCCAAGGACGAAGTAGAACTTGAAGAATATGAAGCCTGCGGCCGTGAGCAGCAGAACCAGGATGAGCGAAGTGATGACTTTGGTCTTGGTTTTCATGATATGTTCGCTTTTTGGACTTACAAATATAATAAAATTCTTAAATTTGCCCTCCGTAATGTCAAGTCACAAAATACTGGCCTTCCTGGTTTCCGTCTACGCTCTGCTGGCGGGAATATGCCTCCTGGTTCCGCAGGACGGCATAAAGATAGGCCCCGCAACCCTCAACTTCCCCACCCTTGCAGAGGTAAAGGAAATATTCGTCCCCAAGGAAAAGGAGCCCGCAGGCCCCACTCCCGAGGAACTTCTGGAGCAGCGTATGGCCGCCGTAAAGCAGGCAGAGAGAGACCGTTTCAGGACCTACTTCACCACCAGCCCCGCCAGGATGTATCTTCCCAAAGACGACCTGCATTACTTCGACGCCTTCTTCTCCAGCCTTGAGAAGGCAGATCAGAAACACGTCCGCATACTCCATTACGGAGACTCCCAGATAGAGGAAGACCGCATAACGGGCGCAGTGCGCGCGGGCCTTCAGGAGCGTTTCGGCGGCGGAGGCCCCGGCCTCATGCCCTTCGGCCGTCCCTACTACACCCAGGGCTTCTCCCAGAGTTCCACCGCAAACCTGCGCCGATACATCCTCTTCGGCGAGGGCAGCCGCCGCTCGGACGGCCGCTACGGCATTATGGGCCAGATGTCCAGGTGCGACACCAGCGTCTACACCTCCGTGGCTCCGGTTAAATCCAACAAGACCGTAAGCCGCCACTTCAACCGCCTCACCCTGCTTGCAAACGGCAAGCTCAACGTGAAGCTCGGCGGCAAGCAGTACACGCTGG
>JAGCCD010000231.1 GCA_017651785.1 Bacteroidales bacterium | reverse complement strand
GCCCTTCGCAGCGGCCTTGGCAAGGATTTCGAATATACAGACATATCACTCAAGGATTTGCTGGAAAAGCTATGAAACGTTTGATTACAGTCATCCTGGGGCTTTCCCTCGCCCTGGCCCTGCACGCGCAGGAGCAGCAGCAGACAACAGAGGCTGCCGAGGCTCCCCGTTCCGTGCTGGACAATCTTTCAGAATACGTCACCGTGCATCAGTCAGATGCACTGAGCGCAGCGCTTGAGGCGCATATAGACAGGAACGCACGCCGCACAGCGGCCGGAATGTCCAACCAGACCTACCGCATCCGCATCTTCTTCGACAGCGGCCAGAACGCCCGTGCCGCATCTGAGGCCGCAGCAGCGCGTTTCCGCAGCCTGCATCCCGGAGTGGCCGTTTCCCGCACATACAACGACCCGTTCTTCAAGGTCACAGTCGGCAACTATACAACCAAGGCGGACGCAACGGCAGCCCTCAAGAGCCTTCAGCAGGAATTTCCAACAGCTTTCATAGTCCGTAACTGATGCTCAAGACAGGACTGGAACTCAAACAGCAGCAGAAGCTGTCCCCGCTTCAGATCCAGACGATCAAGCTCATCGAGCTTCCGATCCAGGAACTGGAGCAGAGGGTGCGTGCAGAGCTCGAGAGCAATCCCGTCCTTGACGACGAGCCCGATCCCGAGAAAGAGGACGAGCGCCGCGACGTCTCCATTGACTCTATGAAAGAAGACGGGGAAATCCCCGCCTACAGGCTAAAAGTAAACAACTGGGGCAAAGATCCAAGGCCCGAGTACAACACCTTCTCCGTAAAGGAAGGCTTTACCCAGAGCCTCCAGAGGCAGCTGGGCTTCCGCAATCTCACTCCGCACGAGCACGAGGTAGCCTCCTTTATAATAGGCAGCCTTGACGACGACGGCTACCTGCGCCGCAGCCTTGACGCACTGGTGGACGACCTTGCCTTCCGCGCCGGAATAGAGACCACTGAGGAGGAAGTGGAGCGCATGCTCAAGGTCATTCAGGACTTCGAACCCGTGGGCGTAGGCGCAAGGGACCTCAAGGAATGCCTTCTCATCCAGCTTCGCAACCTCAAGCAGTCGCCCTCGGTCCAGAACGCCATCCGCATCCTTGAGGAGTGCTTCTCCGACTTCTCCAACAAGCACTTCCAGAAAATCCAGTCTAAGCTCGGCATAACGGAAGAGGAGCTCAAGGCTGCCTTCGGCAAGATAGTCAAGCTCAATCCCTCTCCCGGCGGTCAGGTAGACGATTCGTACGACGACCAGTCCGGCCAGATAGTCCCCGACTTCGTGCTGGAAGAGCGGGACGGAGTGCTCGATTTCAGCATGCCCCGTTTCAACGTTCCCGAGATAAGGGTAAACAAGAAATACGCAGACCTTCTTCTTGAGGCAAAAGGTTCGTCCGAGCGCTCCCAGAAAGAGGCCGCCACCTTCGTAAAACAAAAGCTGGATTCGGCGAAATGGTTCGTAGAGGCCCTCAAGCAGCGCCAGAACACCCTCAGCAAGACAATGCGGGCCATCCTGGACTACCAGCACGACTATTTCCTTGACGGCGACGAGAGCAACCTCCGTCCCATGGTCCTCAAAGACATCGCCGAGATTACGGGCTTCGACATTTCCACCATCAGCCGCGTAGTAAACAGCAAGTTCATAGAAACGCACTTCGGCATATTCCCTCTCAAGTACTTCTTCTCCGAGGGCATGGAAAATTCCGAGGGTGAGGAGGTCTCTACCCGCGAGCTCAAGAAAGCGCTCCAGGAGTGCATAGACGCAGAAGACAAACACAAGCCGTTCACGGATGAACAGCTTGTGGTAAAGATGGCCGAGCGCGGCTATAAAGTTGCCAGGCGCACTATCGCAAAGTATCGCGACGGTCTGGGAATTCCCCTTGCGCGCTGGCGCAAGGAAATCTAGCCGGGGCTATTGCCCGGTCTGGGCGTCCGCCTTTGTTCTCCAGGGCTCGAAATACTTCTTAATGAGGGCGTAAGCGGCTATGGCGTCGGGACTTACGTCATGGGCATGCCACCAGGCCGTAATTTTTTCTCCCGAGTCGTATTCCATATGTATCCTATATACGGTACCTCCTTCAAGGTGCTCGTCGGCAACATAGCCGTCCAGTTTATAAGCCTCCGCCTGTGCGAGTTTTTCCTGCAGGGAGGTTACCACGTCGCTTTCCACTTTAAACTCGGCCTCTCTCTGGGTCTGCAGGCGGCTGTTCTGGTCCAGGACAACTCTTATGGTGGGTTCTGAACCCGGGTCTGCAATGAGCTCGCAGTAGGACTTGCCCAGACCTGCAACTCTGTCCTGTGAATAACTGCAATAGATCAGGTTGCCCTTGGGGGCATCCTGCGCGGCGGCGTATCCGGATACAAGCATTGCTGCCATTAAAAGAAAGGATTTGATGTTCATGACCGTGCGTTATGGTTTTGTAAAGATATGAAAAAACCACCTAAATGCGTGCCAATCACCTCAAAACCCCGAAAAAACAGCCTTTGT
>JAGCCD010000230.1 GCA_017651785.1 Bacteroidales bacterium | reverse complement strand
CTGTAGAGCCAGGTAGAGAACTGGCCGACGAGCAGAGTGGGCACAACCGCTAGCAGCACAGCAGCGACTACCACTATGGGCGTATACACGCGGGCGAAGCGTGCGATGAAGTTTTCGCTTCGGGATTTGTTCTCTGCGGCGTGCTCCACCAGCTCAAGGATCTTGCTTGCGGTGGACTCGCCGAAGGGCTTGGTAACGCGCACCTTCAGCACGCCGGAAAGGTTTATGCAGCCCGAGCGGATTTCGTCTGAGGCGTCTATGCCGCGGGGCAGGCTCTCGCCCGTAAGCGCCTTGGTATCAAGGGATGACGAGCCTTCCGTCACCACTCCGTCAACGGGAACTTTCTCTCCCGGGCGGATTACGATGATGTCGCCCACGGCCAATGTATCCGGAGATACGGTGCTCACTTCTCCGCCCTTGAGCAGATTTGCGGTATCTGGCCTTATGGACAGAAGGTGCGATATGCTCCGGCGGCTGTTGCCTTCTGCAATGCCCTCGAACAGTTCGCCGACCTGATAGAACAGCATTACGAACACCGCCTCCGCAAACTGCGGCCCGGCTCCGGGAAGGAAACCTATTCCCAGCGCTCCGGCAGTTGCGACCGTCATAAGGAAATGCTCGTCCAGCGCTTCGCCGTGGGCAAGGCCTTCTATGGCCTCTTTAAGGGTGTCCCATCCGGCAACCAGATAAGGGACAAGGAAGACAAGCAGAAGCTGCCATGTCTTTAGGGGAAGCGTTTTTTCTATTATTATAGCGGCGATGAGAAGGACGGCCGATACGGCAATGCGGATGATTCCTTCCCGTGTGCCGCCTTCGTGCTCGTGCTCATGATGATGATGCTCGTGTGACATAGTGTTTCGGTTTTTCTGACGCAAAGATAAGACGTCCCGGCTGCAACCAAGTTGCGAAATCGCGACACGGCCTTTGCTGAACCGCATTCTTTTGCTACTTTTGTCAAAACGAAAGACTATGAAGACCAAACAGCAGACAGTAGGCGCCCGGGGCGAGCAGGAGGCCTGCAATTATCTTCTCGGACAGGGACACAGGATCGTGAGGCGCAACTGGCGCTCCTCGCACCTGGAACTTGACATCATCAGCCTGAAAGACAGTATCCTTCACATAGTGGAGGTAAAGACGCGAAGCGCCGGCGCGCCCGTAAGGCCGGAGGTAAACGTAAACTCCTTCAAGCGGCAGAGAATGGTGAAGGCGGCTCAGGCGTTCCTCCACTCGCCGGATATGTTTCCCGGCGTGCAGGAGGTTCAGTTCGATGTACTTACGGTTGAGTTTGACCTGTGCGGAAACCCGCGGCTGGAGTACTTCCCCGCCGCTTTCATACCTACTTTCACTTAGATTATTCCACCACTACGGATACGTCCTCGGAGCCCACGCGTACCTTGAGCCAGCGCTCTATTGTACGCAGCTGTTCGTCGCTCAGGGTCTTGGAGCTCTTGAGTACGGCTATCACTTTGTCGGGACCGGGAGAAACGGACGTTCCTTCTCCGGCCTTCTCTACCTTGTAGCCCCTGGTAATTACCATTGACGTAATGTCCGGGAACTGCGCGGAGAGCTCCTTCCAGACGGCGCGCACCGGGATGTCGTAGCGGCGATAGGCATCCAGATGGGACGTAAGCGCGTTTATGGAATCCCTGAGCGCCTTCTGCTGGTCGTCAGAATGGGCGTAGATGCCTTTTATTATGTCGGACTCGGAGACGCTGGAGAAGGACGCCTCTTCCCGCAGCACTATCTGCTCCCTGGTAATTCCGTGAGCTGCGGCGGCGCCATAGAAGCGCTCACGGTCCTCTCCTGTTATCTGTTCTCCCGCGAGGAAGACCTCAATTGTGGGAGGATTGTTTTCTGTATTTACCTGGTAATTGTACACGAAGCCGCGGCCTATGGTTTTATTGTCTTCCATAAGCTTGGAGACGTGAATCTTGAAGTTGCTCTCCCTCACTATCTGGACGGCCGAGAATACGCTGGGAACGATGATGAGAAGCAGCACGACGGCCAGGGCTCCGCGGGAAAGGTGGCTGTTTACGGCGGTATCGGCCTTAACGACGGGATAGCCTATGTACTTGACGCCCAGGAAGGTAGCGAGGGCGATGAATATGCTGTTTATGATGAAGAGGTACAGCGCCCCTCCTATGTAATGCCAGTTGAGCATGGATATACCGTATCCGATGGTGCACAGAGGCGGCATGAGAGCCGTGGCTATGGCTACGCCCGCGAGCACCGTGCCCTTTTCCTTGCGGGAGTTCTCGAAAATACCGGCAAAGCCGCCGAACAGGGCTATCAGGACGTCGTAAACGGTAGGGTTGGTTCTGGCTAACAACTCCGTGGGATGCTCGAGGTTAAGGGGGCTCAGGAGGAAGTACAGCGTAGAGGCAAGGATGCTTATCACCACCATTACCAGGAAGTTGCGCAGAGAGTCCTTGAGCAGCTGCCTGTCCTGCACGCCAAGGCTGAAGCCGAAGCCCAGGATGGGTCCCATAACCGGGGATATGAGCATGGCGCCAATTATGACCGGGATGGAATTCACGTTCAGTCCCACCGAGGCGATGATTATGGCACACGCCAGAATGAAGACGTTAGGGCCCCGGAAATATACGTTCTTATGAATGGACAGCTTGGCGCCGTCCAGATCCACGTAGTCCGACAGGTTGAGCAGGGACCGGAAAAAAGCGGATAACTTGTTAGCCATGAGCGCAAATATAATGGTTTGCGAATAAAAACGCAATATCGTATATTTGTAAGTTATGAAGAAGACACTGCTCATCGCCGCCGCCATCCTCTCTGTGGCCGCCTGCACCCGCAAACCTCAGACGCTGCGTAACGGAGACCTCATCTTTGTGGGCATCCCCGCAGACTACTCCCTTGCAGAAGATTCAATGTCAGAGGCAATAGGCGCCGCCACCTCCCCCGGAGACCTCAATATCATCCACACCGCAATAGCCAACGTAGAAAAAGACGGCAGCGTCTGGATCATAGACGCCACCATCAAGCACGGAGTAGACAGGCACCCGCTTGACACCTTCCTCACAGACTTCACCCTCAAGGACGGTTCACTGCCGGAAATGATAGTGATGCGTCTCAAAGACACCACCGGAATTGCAGCATCCGTAGAGCGTGCCAAGGCTTTCACCGGCCTCAGATACAATATTGGCTTCACCCCGTGCGACACTGCGCTCTACTGCACTGAGCTCGTGAGAGACAGCTACTTAACTCCCTCCGGAGACTTCATCTTCACGGAGGCACCAATGAATTTCAAGGCCGCAGACGGCACAATGCCCCTGTATTGGGAGCAGCTGTTCGACATCCTGGGCATCCCCGTACCCCAGGACGTTCCCGGCACCAATCCCAGGGCTATGAGCGAGGAGCCCTGCTTAAAAAGAGTCAACGTAAGCATTAAATGAGCACACTGGACATCATACTCATTTCAGCAGCTGCCTTGCTGCTTGTATTCCTTATCGTCCTTCTGGTAAGGGTGGGCAACCAGCGCACACAGATCCACACAAGAGACCTCAAACTGGGCGAACTGGGCAAAGACCTGGAGTACGCGCGCAAAGAGAACGAGTCGCAGCGCACTTCCTTCGAGCAGCGGCTCGCCGAGCAGCAGGAAATCCACCGCAACGCCCTCAAACAGGAAATAGAGGCCGTAAAGGCGCAGATCAGCGTAGAGAGCGAGAAAGTCCTCAAGGCCCGCGAAGACGAGTTCAGCAAGCGCGCCCAGGCCTCCTTCAGCACCATTACAGAAGACTTCAACAAGAACCTCAAGGATATGAAAGAGGCCTTCGAGGCCAACAAGAAAACCCAGCACGACTCTTCCACCGAGCTCCGCATGCAGCTGGACAACGCCGTCAAGAACCTCAGCCAGCAGACAGAGAATGTGGGGCTTAAGGCAGACAGGCTCGCCAGCGCGCTCCGCGGCCAGAACAAGATGCAGGGCTGCTGGGGAGAGACCCAGCTGCACAACCTCCTGCTGGCGGAAGGGCTTGTTGAGGGCCGTGATTTCGACAAGGAAGAGACCCTGCGGGACGAGCTCGGCCTCGCCATCCATAACGAAGAAACCGGCAAGCGCATGAGGCCGGACTTCATCCTCCATTATCCCGACAACACAGACATAGTGATAGACTGCAAAGTGTCCCTCAACGCCCTGTCAGACTATTTTGCGGCAGAGACCGGGCAGGAGAGGACTGAGGCGTCGGCCCGCAATCTCAAGGCGGTACTGGACCAGGTAGACGGCCTCTCGCGCAAAGACTACACTTCCTATCTTCGTCCCGGGCGCAAGTTCCTGGACTACACGGTAATGTTCGTTCCCAACGTGAACGCCCTGGTGCTGGCAAGGCAGGAGAATCCTCACCTCATTGCCGACGCCTTCCGCAAGAACGTCCTCATAACCAGCGAAGAAACGCTTATGCCTTTCCTGCGCCTTGTGCGCTCTGCCTGGACCAACTTCGAGCAGGCACGCAACCAGGAAAAGATAGTCGCCGCCGCAAGCCGAATGATAGACCGCGTACGCGAGTTCAGCGACGCATATGCCGCCGTGGGCAAGAATCTGAACGACGCCCTGAAGAGCTTCGAGATCGGCGACAAGAAGCTCCGCGAGGGTGGCCAGAGCATAATAAAAGCCGCCCACGACGTAGAAGCCCTGGGCGTTAAGGGAAAGAAGGAACTGCCTCCCGTAGAGGGAGTTATACAGATTGAAGGCTAGGCCTTCTCTTCTGCCATTACCTTGTTATAGCACTCCCTGCAGAGGGGCTCGTAGACGTCTTTTTCTCCGAGCACCACGAGGTCTTTGCTCTTGCTCAGACGGTGGGAGTGGTTGGCCAGGTTGCCGCATTTCACGCAAATGGCGTGCACCTTCTGCACGTCCTCTGCTACTGCCATAAGCTGGGGCATTGGGCCGAAAGGCTTGCCCATATAATCCGTGTCAAGGCCTGCGGCGATTACGCGGATGCCGCGGTTTGCAAGCGTCTGGCAAACATCTACCAGGTTCTCTCCGAAGAACTGGGCCTCGTCTATGCCCACAACCTCTACCTCGGGACCAACTTTGAGCATTTCCGCAGCGTCGGGTATGGGCTTGGAGGTGATCTTGTGGAAGTCGTGGGAAACCACCTCGACGTCCGAATAGCGGTTGTCTATGGCGGGTTTGAAGATGGCTATTACCTGATTGGCGAACTGGGCGCGGCGAAGGCGCCGGATGAGTTCCTCTGTCTTGCCAGAGAACATGGAGCCGCAAACTACTTCTATGCAGCCGGATTTGGTGTGGTTTTCTGAGAACATTTGCTTAACTTTGTGCAGACAAATATAACAAAGATTTCAGACATGCCCAACGGTATTCTCTACATAGTTCCCACTCCCGTGGGCAATTTGGAAGACATGACAATGCGCGCCGTTTCCGTACTGCGTCAGGCCGATGTCATCCTGGCAGAGGATACCCGCACCAGCGGCGTCCTGATGAAGCATTTCGGTATCTCCGGCAAGCTCGTGGCTTATCATAAGTTCAACGAGCACCAGGCCGCGGGATACGTAAAACAGCAGCTTCAGGCGGGCGCCAAAGTGGCCCTGGTGAGCGACGCCGGCACCCCGGGAATTTCAGATCCGGGCTTCCTGCTGGCACGCGAGTGCGCCAGGGAAGGCATCGAGGTCCAGACGCTTCCGGGAGCTACCGCCTGCATCCCGGCTCTCGTATCGTCCGGCCTCCCCTGCGACCGCTTCTGCTTCGAGGGCTTCCTGCCCGTAAAGAAGGGCCGCCATACCTTGCTCGAACACTTAACCAAAGAAACCAGAACTATGATATTCTACGAATCACCGCGCCGCCTCGTGGCGACGCTGCAGCAGTTCACGGAGGTCTTCGGTCCCGGGCGCGAGTGCTCTGTGGCGCGGGAGATTTCCAAGCTGCACGAGGAGCACCGGCGGGGTACGCTCGCCGAGGTGCTGGAGCATTTCAGGGCTGTCGAGCCCAAGGGAGAGATTGTAATTGTGGTAGCCGGTCTGCCCAAAGAGGCGCACCACGAGCACCGCAACAAGTACAAGGAGGAGAGAGAAGATGGCCCGGCAGAAACCACAGAAGGATAACGGCACCCCGTCCAGTACTTTCAAAGTGGGCGCCATAGCCCTTGCATTTCTCATAATAGGTTATCAGTCAGCGCTTTTCATACATCGCGCGGCCGCTTTGCGTATAGCCGCCGTGCAGGAGAAACCGGATACGGTGTATGTAGTGGACGGCTCGCTGGCGGCCAGGCTGCTGGGAGCGGAGGGTGCTTCGGGCCTCGGTCCTGATGGGATTGCTAATGGCAGTGGGTCAGAGGGTGTGGTATCAGTGAGACGCAATGCCGCTCACAGCGAGGCGGCGGAGAGGGTGCGGAGGCAGAACAGGCGGGTAGAATCTTTTCGCTTCAACCCCAATACCGTGAGCATAGATGATCTGGTGCGCCTGGGGTTCAGCGAAAAGCAGGCCCAGGCCATAGACAGCTACCGCCAGAAAGGCGGCCGCTTCCGCCGTCCGTCAGACCTTGCCAGGTCCTACGTGGTGTCGGATTCCGTGTTCGCAAGACTGGAGCCGTACATCGTCATTCCAAAGACCGATATCAACCGGGCAGACTCCGCCGCGTTCGACGCCCTCCCCGGCATAGGCCCTTACTTTGCCGCCAGGATGGTTGAGTACCGGGGGCGGCTCGGAGGCTATTCATTCAAGGAGCAACTGCTTGATATCTACCGTTTTGACCAGG
>JAGCCD010000229.1 GCA_017651785.1 Bacteroidales bacterium | reverse complement strand
GCGGCCTGTGAAAGCCGTGGGACTTGCCCTGAGCCATAAGGAGCGGCACTTCCTGAGGCGTAGCGTCTGCGGGGACGGACTCCTGGAAGGTGTTGCCCGTATCTACGGTAAACTCTACGCCAAGGCCGGCCAGAAGCTCGCGCCTGCGGGGGGATCCGCTGCCCAGGATGATGCGTCTAGAACATTTTTTCATACTTCTCTACATCAAAATACCAGCGGCCCTGTTCTTTCATTACCTGTTCCAGGGTCCAGCGCACGAAACCGCGGCCTCCTGGAACGGGGGCAATGATGTCGGCGGCCTTCTTTGCCTCTTCTACGGCATCTGACGGCACTACGCCCACGCCCGCGAAAAGAAGAGCCGTAACGTCGGGGATGTCGTCGCCCATATAAAGCACTTCTTCGGGAGCGAAGCCGTATTCCTCACATATCGAGCGGATTGCCTTGAGCTTGTCGCGTACCTTAAGATAAATATGACCGTACGGGACACCGTAGTCTGTCATACGCTTGCGTACGGACTCCGTGCTGCCTCCGGTAATGACTCCCAGGAAATAGCCCGCTATTGCGGCCATCCTGAGTCCGTGGCCGTCTTTCTCGTTGAAAATGCGTAAAGGACCGCCGTCCGCATTCACAAGGATGCTGCCGTCGGTCATTACGCCGTCTATGTCGAGCAGGATTGCCCTGATGGCCTTAAGATTTGGTGCCATTGGGGTTGAAGTCGGCAAGGTTGAAGGTGGCCTTGGGGGAGCCGGGAAGCTCTATCTTGCCGAACTGCGACTCGTATTTGCCGATATTGTCCGTCAGAGCGTTGAGCAGGCGCTTTGCGTGCTCGGGGGTCATGAGGATGCGGCTGCCGATTTCCGGCTTGGGAAGGCCGGGAAGCATTGTGGCGAAATCTATTACGAACTCGCTGTGGGAGTGGCTGATGATAGCCAGGTTTGAGTAGTGACCCTTTGCCACTTCGGGCTTGAGTTCAAGCTGGAGCTGTTTGTTCTCTTCCATAAATAATATGCGTTTACACGGCAAAATTAGCGCAAAAATGTTATCTTTGCAAGATATGGAACTGAATGCAAAATACAATCCTTCAGAAGTAGAAGACAAGTGGTATGCCTATTGGCTAAAGAACAGGTGTTTTCACTCGGAGCCCGATTCCAGGACCCCCTATACAATCGTAATTCCGCCGCCCAATGTGACAGGTATCCTTCACATGGGTCACGTGCTCAACAATACCCTTAACGACGTACTCATCCGCAAAGCCCGCATGGACGGCAAGAACGCCTGCTGGGTGCCAGGTACCGACCACGCCTCCATAGCTACGGAGAGCAAGGTGGTCGCACGCCTTGCCGCGCAGGGAATCCGCAAGGAAGACCTCACCCGCGAGGAGTTCCTCCAGCACGCCTGGGCGTGGAAAGAGGAGCACGGCGGCATTATCCTCCAGCAGCTGCGCAAACTCGGCGCGTCCTGCGACTGGGACCGCACCAAGTTCACAATGGATCCCGAGCTCAGCGCCGCCGTCATCGCCACTTTCGTATATTTCTACAAGAAAGGCCTCATTTATCACGGTTACCGCATGGTGAACTGGGATCCTGTCGCCCACACTGCAATATCGGACGATGAGGTCATCCACCGTGACACCAAGAGCCATTTCTATCATCTGCGCTACTTCATCTCAGACGGTAACGGCCATCCCACAGACGAGTTCCTCACCATCGCCACCACCCGCCCGGAAACCATAATGGCAGACTCCGCCATCTGCGTAAATCCCGCAGACGAGCGCTACCATTACCTGCGCGGCAAGAAGGTGTTCATCCCCCTCATCAACAGGGAAATACCGGTGATTGAAGACGACTACGTGGAGATGGATTTCGGTACCGGCTGCCTCAAGGTCACCCCCGCGCACGACGCGCACGACTACGAGATAGGCCAGCGCCACAACCTCCCCATCATAGAGATACTTGACGACGACGGCCGCCTCACCCCCGAGGCGCAGATCCTCGTTGGAGAAGACAGGTTCGTGGCCCGCAAGAAGATCTGCAAGATGCTTGAAGAGGCAGGCAACCTCGTTAAGGTAGAGGAGTACGTTTCTCCCATCGGCTACAGCGAGCGCACAGACGCAGTCATAGAGCCCAAGCTCAGCAAGCAGTGGTTCCTCAAGCTCGAGGACCTTGCGGCAGAGGCACTTGACAAGGTGGAATCGGGCCGCATCAAGTTCATTCCGGACAAGTATCGCAACGTCTACCGCCACTGGATGGAGAACGCGCACGACTGGTGCATCTCCCGTCAGCTATGGTGGGGCCAGCGCATTCCCGCCTGGTACCTGCCCGACGGCCGCATAGTTGTGGAGGAAACGGCAGAAAAAGCCTTCCAGGCCGCCAGGGAGCTGGATCCTTCCATCACCCCGGCAGACCTCAGGCAGGACGAGGATGTGCTCGACACCTGGTTCAGCAGCTGGCTCTGGCCCATCAGCGTATTCGACGCCGCCCGTCCCGGTCATCCCGACCACAAGCCCAACAGGGACCTTTCATACTACTATCCCACTTCAGACCTTGTCACCGGACCCGATATTATTTTCTTCTGGGTCGCCCGTATGATTATGGCCGGCGGCGAGTTCATGAACGACATCCCGTTCAGCAACGTATATTTCACCGGCATAGTCCGCGACAAGCTGGGCCGCAAGATGAGCAAGAACCTGGGCAACAGCCCCGACCCGCTCGAGCTCATCGCCAAGTACGGCGCAGACTCCGTGCGCCTTGGTATGCTCCTCTGC
>JAGCCD010000228.1 GCA_017651785.1 Bacteroidales bacterium | reverse complement strand
TAATACATAAGGGCACGGTTGAAGTAGGCGAAGGTGCTTGTGCTGTCAAGGTCGATTGCCCTTGTCATGTCCTGCACGGCCTCAGTATACTTGCCCTGGGCGGCGTAGACACGGCCGCGCCGCACGTAGCATTCGGGCTCGAAACGGTCTATCTTGATTGCCCTGTTGTAGTCTGACAGTGCCTTTAAGGTATCTCCAAGGAAAAGGTATGAGGCTCCCCTGTTCAGGTAAGCCGACGGATCCTTGGGCTCGCGGCGGATGTAATGGTCGAAGTCTGCCACCGCGTCGGAAAAGCGTTGGGCGAGGAAATAGGCCACCCCGCGGCTGTAATAGATGCCGGAAAAGCCGGGACGGAGCTCGAGCGCCTTGTCGAAATCCTCGAACGCTTTATCGTAATCTCCTGTCCTGCTTTCTGTTATGGCCCTGTAGTGGTAGCCGTTGGTGAATATGGGATTGAGGCGCACGGAGGTGTTGAAGTCCTGCCTGGCGCCGCGAACGTCACCGAGGTTGAACTTTGCGATACCGCGGAAGAAGAAACACCAGTAGTCCGTAGTGTCAAGCCTGGCAAGAATGTTGAAATGCTCTATCGCCTGGGTATACTTGCCGTCCTGAAGGGCGATACGGCCGCGAAGACTGAACACGTCCTTGTCGTACTGGGCAAGGAGCAACGGCGCCGCGGCAAGCAGTATACCTATGGAAAGCAGGAACTTTTTCACTACATTTGCAAAGTTAAACATTTATTGTGCCGAATTGAAGTCAGCCCTGAAAATATTTTTCCCTCTGGTGCTCCTGGTCCTCTGCTCCCTTCCCGCAAACGCCGGAATGAAGGAAGACGTTGAGTATCTGAGCCATGCCCTTCTGGGCGGACGCGGCGTGGGCAGCACCGGCAGCGTAGAGGCGTCCTGGTACATCATGCGCAGGTTCAAGGCCGCCGGGCTCCAGACCGGCATAGACTTCCTCGTCACTCCCTCTGGCATAGGACACAACATTACCGGCATCCACAAAGGGAATCCCAAATCGGACACATACGTGCTTGTAATGGCCCATTACGACGGCTTGGGCACGTACAACGACGAGCTTTATCCGGGAGCGGACTCCAACGCTTCGGGCACAGCCATGCTGCTCTCGCTCGCAGATTCGCTGGCAGGGTCAAAATCCAACTATATCTTCGCCGCGCTCGACTGCCACGACAGTTCCCTCCTGGGTGCCGAGGCTCTCGCCCGTAAGGACTACAAGCTGAGCATGGTGGTCAACATAGACATAATAGGAAGCATACTCGCCCCTCCAAACAAATACAGACTTGACTTCCTTATCGTCCTTGGAGGAGAGAAATTCGAGAAGAACAACTCAAAGCAGTTCGACAAGCTCAACGAGGGCCCCGGCCTAAGGATTTACTACGACTACTACAAGAGCAAGGGGTTCACGGACTATTTCTACAACACCGCCTCGGACCAGGCCCCGTTCCTGCGCAAAGGCATCCCGGCCGTTATGTTCACTTCCGGCATAACAATGAACACCAATAAGCCCACGGATACCTGGGACACTCTTGACTACGAAATCATGGAGCGCCGCAGGGCGTTTATTCTAAACTGGTTAAGTACTCTTTAGGCGGCTACGACATGCCGGCCGGCGAATAATAATAGAATCCGAACTGATAGCGCGCAAGGGCGTAAGGCACGTCCTCATAGAGGCCGAAGAACTTGAAAGCCTCGCGGAAAATGCGCGCCCGGTCGTCGCTTCTCATCAGGCACTCTACGGGCACGCCCAGAGACGCCGCCTTGTGTGACGCGCCTTCGTACAGCACGCCTGCGGGAGTGCCGGAATCATCGTATCGCAGCCACACGCTTCCCTGCACGCCGGCGGGCATTACTCCGTCGGGATTAGGGCATGCGTAGCAATCTGGATTGAGGGTATTGAAGAACGGCATCCCGGCAACCCTGCCGACGGCGGAGGCGTTGGAACCAGCGTACTTATATCCCAGCACTTCCATCACGAAGGCGGATGTGGGAGCCGAATAATCCGGATCGGGCTTGATGTCGTAGACGCTGCTCCACACATCGGTGGCTATCCAGGAGCCGCTCAGCAGTACGTTGCCGCCATTCTCTGTCCAGAAACGCAGCGCCTCCTGCATCTTCCGGGGGAAGACCTGGAAACGGTCGGGATAGGCGCCTCGGCCGGAACGGGTAGTCACCTGGGCTCCGCAGATAAGGTCGAGCGCCTTGTACGTTGCAACCAGCGAAGTGTCGCTGCAGAACGCCTCCGCAGACACGGAGCAGAACGGGAAGCCGAGTCCCAGTATGGCGCGGCCGTGCACGGCAGGATAGTCGAAGGTATTGCCCGCCACAATCAGGCCGGCCTTGTCGGTATAGGTTGAGCCGAAGCCGGCGGCATCGTCGCTCTCCCAGGGGATGTCGCGGCGGAACTCGTAGTTCTCTCCAACGTAGCTTATATCCCGCACGTACGGCATGCCGGCGTCGCGGCGCGACTCAAAGCCGGCATACTGGGGAAGGTCTACCCAGGCAGGAGCGGCCACCCTGTCGAAATTATTGACTATCAACACGGTGCCCCCGTTCTTGCGGTG
>JAGCCD010000227.1 GCA_017651785.1 Bacteroidales bacterium | reverse complement strand
CCAGGTAAAGTCCGATTATCCGGATCTGCTGTTCGTTGCCGAGGTGTACAAAAAAGAAAACTACGCCGCGTACTGCGAATTCTTCGACCTCCTGTACGACAAATCGGGCAGCTACGACATCCTTCGCGGCATCATTGCCGGGGAACGCTCCGCCCAAGAGCTCACCTGGAACTGGCAGTCACTTGGCAACCTTCAGCAGGGCATGCTCAACTTCCTGGAAAACCACGACGAGCAGCGCATCGCCTCTTCCTGGTTCGCCGGAACTCCCGACAAAGCGTGGGCGGCAGCAGCATTTTCAATCTTGTTCAACACTGCTTCCTTTATGCTGTACGCCGGCCAGGAGGCAGGGGAGAACGCGGCAGAGGGCCACGAGGGCCGCACCTCCATCTTTGAGTGGTGCAAGCCCGTGAGCCTGCAGCAGATATACTCTTACCTGCATACGGGAAAGGGCCTTTCCGCATCCGGCAAAAGCGTCCTGGCACGCTACAAAGCCCTTCTCGCTCTAGCCACCAAAGACGTATTCAGGACTGGGAACGTATGGGATCTCTGCTACTGCCAGGGTAGCGCCTTCAACCCCAACGGCGCCTTCGCCTTCGTCCGCTACAACGGCCGCGATGCCTATGCCGTCCTGTGCAACTTCGGCTCCGCCCCCATCGACCTCACGCTCATATTCCCCTCAGACCTCATCTCCGCCTCCGGCATAAAAACAAACAGAGCAGCATTATCTGCCGCTCCGTTTGATTATTCTGTAATCAGAATCAAATAGTTTATCATTTCTGGATTTCGATCCGGTCTGAGTCGTATAGCTCTTTCTTGGAACGTGGCCGCCCGTGGCCTATGAACGGGAGGGGCCCGCAAGCGAAGCGCAGTGGGAGGGACGAGGACCGCAGGTCCGAAGGTGGAAAGAAAGAGCTATACGACTCAGACCAAAGCATCTCTAGATTGCCAGAACCAGCATCAGGGCGCCGACCAGTCCAAGGATTGCGTAGAATTCCGGAAGGGCGGCGTAGATGAGGGTGTTGGTCTGGACGTCGTGACCCTGGCTGATGCCGATGATGCCGTTTGCGCAGACCTGACCCTGACGGATGGCGGAGAAGAGGCAGACAAGACCCATTCCAAGGCCGACGCCGAAGAGGATGGGGCCGTTTGCCACGAAGTCGAATTTGAAGACCAGGAGCCACATGAAGAATCCCACGAATCCGTAGATTCCCTGGGTGGCGGGAAGGGCGGAAAGGATGAGGTAGCTGCTGGATTTTTCGGGTGCCTTCTTGAGGGCGCCTTCGGCGGCGTTGCCGGCGATTGTGGTGCCGAACGCGCTGCCGATTCCGGAAAGACTCAACATGAGTCCGAGACCGAGATAACCGAGAATTTCATTCATAGTGCTGATATTATTTTAATTGATTAATCCTTAAGTGGTTGATAACTGCGGCCCTTGCCGTCGTAGCCGGAGTTCTTGAAGAACTCCAGGAAGTTGAGTCGCAGGGGATGGACAAAGGCGCCAAGGCAGCACATCGCCAGGTTGAGAGCATGTCCGATCACCAGGATAAGTGCGAAGAAGAACCATCCCACACCGAACGAGCCGTCTCCAAGAGTCATCGATGCGATGTCGTTGAAGGCCTTGCCGAGCATGCCGCCGGCAAGACCGAGGGCATAAAGACGCAGATAGCTCAGAACGTCTCCAAGCAGGCCGGTAACGGTGTTATAGGTTTCCCACAGGCCGGAGCCTATGTTCTTGAGCGGGTTGCGGTGAATGTCGTTAAAGAGGAAAATACCCAACGCGGAAATAACTCCAAGGCCGATTATCACCCATTTGGTGACAGCGGGAGGGAGGAGCTTGCCTACTGCAAGGGCACCTACAACAACTCCGCCCACTATGAGCAGTGTCCAGCCCCAGACGCCCAGGGAGCCAAGGAAGCCTTTGTTCTTGGTGGCATAGACCGTCTTGACAATCATCGCCAGGCACAGGTGAATCACACCTATTATCAGCGACAGGACCATCTGGGCCTCGAATCCCGCTATGGTGCCCGTAATCATTATCGACTTTAGCCAGGAAGGGATCCAGGGGAGGGTGGAGATGTCTACGCCGAAGAAGGTGTGCATCAGAATACCTATCACGAAAGTGCCGACGCCAAGAACGGAGACCAGGGGAGCAAGGCTCTTGAAACTGGGAACGCGCCTGAGCAGTATTCCGCCGATAATGAGAAGCAGGCCATATCCGGCGTCTCCCATACACATCGCAAAGAAGAGCAGGAAGAAGATGGAGATGTACGGAGTGGGGTCGAACTCGTTGTAGTCCGGCTTGCCGTACATATCAGTGAGCACCTCGAACAAGCCAACGAACTTATTGTTTTTAAGCTTGATAGGAGGGTTGTCCTCAACCGTTGCATTAGCTGAGAGCCAGACGCACGGAAGTTCGTCGAATGCGGGCTTCAGGCGTTCGTCCTCAGTAGACGGGGCGAAGCCCTCAAAGACTACGAGCGAATTGTCGGCCGCGCCTTCACCGCTTACGCCGGCAAGATAGAGGTTGAGTTCAGACTCTTTGGCGGCAATCTGCCCGCGTAGGGCGGGAAGCTCCGGACGCCTTGCCAGAAGGTCGGCCTTGTAGGCGTCTATCTTCTCCTGCAAAGCCGCAGCAAGGGTCTCTGCCTCGTCCAGGCTGTGCTGGAAAGGAGGCAGGGGAGTTACGGGGAAATCTCCGGGATTCACCACCACGAACCACACTTTTCCTTTCTGGCGCTCTACTTCCTGAAGCACATAATCCGCTTCCCAGGAAGGGTCGAATTTCTTCTCGGAAACGCAGTAGAAGGCTACCTTGAGACCAAGGGAGTTCAGCTTGGCGCTGTCGTATCTGCCCCAGACCTCCAGGGATGAGATCTCCTTGTCCAGGCGATCCTTTTCTTCCCAGAGGGCACGGAGATTGGCGTCAGTGCCTTTTTCTATCCGCTTGACCTCGGCCTTAAGGTCCTGAATGTCAGACAGTAGCTGAGAGGAGTGAGCGTCTACGGGCTTGAGCGAGCGGGTGATGTCCATTACGCCCAGCGAAGCGAGCTTCTCCAGGAATCCGTCCTTCGCGCTTGCGGGAAGGATGAAGTCGTAACGTGTCATTTTCTCTATCATGACAGCTCCTCCTCTTCTGCCGCGGCGTGGCGGTTCTTGACTATCTTTGAGGATGCCTTTGACAGGTTCTCCTCGTCTTCCATATAACGCTTGATCTTGCGTATCGCCTCCTGATAGCCGGGAATCTGCACCTTCTCGTACAGGTTAACCTTCTGGGTGGTTTTCTTGCGGTTGTACTCAAGGATGCGGCGACGCTCCTCAGATACCTCGGACTCTATACCCATTGTGCTGAGTTCCTTGAGGATGCGCACGCCGTCCGCATACCAGGCGGGCTTTGCAAAGGCGTTGAACGGCTGAAGGTCGAAGTCTATGCCCTCGAGCGCGGGGGCCTTCACTCCGGCAATCTTCACCGTCTTGATATGGACGTCCCTGATGCTGATGAGTCCCGGGTCGAACTCGTTCCAGAGCGATGACAGGTAGTCGTACTCCCGCATCCTGCGCTCAAGGGCCTCGGCCTGCGCCTGCGCCTCGGACTTGGCCGAGATTACGCTTACCCTCAGGGCGGATTCCTTGTTCTTGAGGGTTGGCAGGGCGTTCTGGCGCACCTTGAGCTGCTTGCCCAGGTTGGTCAGCGACGTCTTGTTATATTGGAACTTTACAGCCATCAGCCTTTCCAGTATTTGTCTACCAAAGCCTGCTTGATGCCGGTCTCTGCGGGAGTGAAGTACTTGGCGAACAGGCGCCAGGCGGTATCCAGCATTTCGTTGATGGTGATGTTCACGTCTATGCTCAGTAGTTCACGGGCATAGTCTTTCGCGTAATCCAGGCAGCGGAGGTCGTAGTCGGACAGGTCGAAACCGTTCTGGAGCTTGGTCTTTGCGTTCTGGGCGTCTGCGTAAAGGCGCACGCCGGCGTTCATTACCTGGCTGTGGTCTTCGCGGGTCTTCTTGCCCTGGACGAGCTGCTTGAGGCGGCTGAGGCTGCGGAAAGGGTCTACGATGACCGTACCCGTGTCAGTATCTGCGCGCAGGAAGAGCTGGCCCTCGGTGATGTAACCGGTGTTGTCCGGAATTGCGTGGGTGATGTCTCCATCGTTAAGGGTGGTGACGGCGATGATTGTGATAGAACCGCCGTCGGGCAGCTGTACGGCCTTCTCGTAAATCTTGGCAAGGTCTGAATACAGCGAGCCGGGCATAGAATCCTTTGACGGAATCTGATCCATACGGTTGCTCACGATGGACAGGGCGTCTGCGTAGAGTGTCATATCTGTAAGCAAAACGAGAACCTTCTCGTTCTTGTCTACGGCGAAGTATTCTGCTGCGGTCAGCGCCATGTCGGGAATAAGGAGGCGCTCCACAGGAGGCTCCTCGGTGGTGTTTACGAAGGAGACTATGCGGTCCAGGGCTCCGGCGCTCTCGAATTCGTGACGGAAGAAAAGATAGTCGTCGTTCGTGAGGCCCATTCCGCCCAGGATGATCTTGTCTACATCGGCCCTCAGGGCAACGTCTGCCATTACCTGGTTGTAGGGCTGGTCGGGATCTGCGAAGAAGGGGATCTTCTGGCCCGAGACCAGGGTGTTGTTAAGGTCGATACCGGCGATACCGGTGGGAATGAGTTCGCTGGGCTGACGGCGCTTGTACGGGTTTACCGACGGACCGCCGGCCTCGCGCTCCTCGCCTTCAACCTCGGGGCCGCCGTCTATTGGGTCGCCGTATGCGTTGAAGAAGCGGCCGGCCAGCTGGTCGCTGACCTTAAGGGTGGGAGGCGCGCCGAAGAAGGACACTTCCGCATTGGTGGGAATGCCCTCGGTGCCGGCGAACACCTGCAGGGTGACCCTGTCTCCGCTGGTTTTCACCACCTGGGCGAGCCTGCCGCCCACGGATGCGAGTTCATCGTTGGACACGCCCTTGGCATCCAGGGATACGGTTGCCTTGGTTATGGCCTGCAGGCGTGTGTACGTACGTTGGAATGCTTTAGTTGACATGGTCGCTGAGGTGTTTGTTGAGTGAATTAAGATAAGACTCGAACGCCTGAGACTCGAAGGGCGAGTAGTTCATCTGGCGCAGGATGTTGATCATTTCCTTGAAGTACTCGCGGCACTTCTCGTAGTCGTCGAAGCGGAAATCGCGGGCGCAGATGCCGAGTATAAGGTCAAGCATGAACTTCTGTCTCTCGATGGGGCAGACGGCGTCTATGGCGTCGAAGGCGTCCTGCTGCAGGAAGGCGAAATCTATGAGCTCGCTCTTCCAGAAGGCCTCGTGATAGCTCATAGGCACGCCGTCGTCGCCAAGGATGTTGATCTGCTCGGCCATCTCCTTGCCGCGGCGCACGTAGTTCTTTGCTTCCAGTACCTTTGCCACCCAGCCGCGCTCTATGGTACTCTCCAGGTACTGCTGGATCTCGGGGTACTCGAGATATTTAGAGTAGGATTCTACGGGATTCACGGCCGGATAACGCTTCTGGTCTGCGCGGTTCTGCTCAAGCGCATAGAAGCAGCGGGCAGCCTTCTTGGTACTCTCCGTGACCGGCTCCTTGAGGTTACCGCCGGCAGGGGAGACCGTACCAATGAATGTTACGGCGCCGGTTTTTCCGTTGTTCAGGATGACCTGTCCGGCACGGGAGTAGAAGTTGGAGATGATGGCGGAAAGGTCTACCGGGAAGGCATCCTGTCCGGGCAGCTCCTCCATTCGGTTGGACATCTCACGCAATGCCTGAGCCCAGCGGGAGGTGGAGTCTGCAAGCAGCAGGCACCTGTAACCCATGGCCCTGTAATACTCGCAGATAGTCATTGCGGTGTAAACAGACGCTTCACGCGCAGCCACCGGCATATTTGAAGTATTGCAGATGATTACTGTGCGCTCCATCAGCTTGCGGCCGGTGTGAGGGTCTACAAGTTCGGGATACTCGGTAAAGATCTCCACTACCTCGTTGGCGCGCTCGCCGCAGGCTGCCATTACCACTATATCGGCCTCTCCCTGCTTTGCGATGGCGTGCTGAAGGACCGTCTTGCCGCAGCCGAAGGGACCGGGGATAAAGCCCGTGCCGCCCTCTGCAATGGGGTTGAAGGTGTCTATAATGCGGACGCCCGTTTCCATCAGCTTGGTGGGTCTGGGTTTTTCCTTATATCCTCTCACGGCAACCTTTACCGGCCATTTCTGCACCATGGTGACGTCGTGGTCAATGCCTTCAGCGTCCGTAAGCGTTGCCACCACTGTATCAATGTTATACGAACCGGCAGCCGCTACGCTCTTAACCTTGTACTCGCCGCTGAACGAGAAGGGAACCATAATCTTGTGGGGAAGCCAGCCCTCCATTACTTCTCCCAGCCAGTCGCCGGCCTTTACGGTGTCCTGGGGAGATGCGAGGGGAGTGAAGTCCCACAGTTTCTCGTGGTTAAGGGGGTCTGTGTATTCGCCTCTCTTGAGGAATACGCCCTCCATTGTGGTGAGGTCGTTCTGCAGGCCGTCGTAGATGCCAGAGAGGAGGCCGGGGCCAAGGCTGGCCTCGAGCATCCTGCCCAGGAAGGTGACGGTGTCGCCGTTCCTCAGACCGCGGGTGGTCTCGAAGACCTGCACGGAGGCCTTGTCGCCCGTTACTTTGATTACCTCGGCCAGGAGCATAGTCCCGCCAAGGTTGATGTGACACAGTTCGTTCTCTCCAACCGGCCCGTCAACCTTTACGGTCACCAGGTTGGAAACGATTCCTGTCACTGTTCCGGTAGTTGCCATTATTGTCTTGTTTTTCTTATTTCGTCCACCAGACTGCGGAACATAAGCCTGCCCGTCTGCGGGTCAAGTCTGCTCCAGCGGTCCGTTATCATTAGCCTTGCGATGAAGGAGAGGATGACATCCATATCCAGGATATGAAGGTCGGCAAGCGTGACGGCTTTATCCCACATCAGGGAATCCAGGCCTTTTTCCCTCTCCAGTATGTCTGCCTGTTCCAGCACCTGCTTTACGGCAGGTTTCTCGTCGTAGTCTGTGGCGCCGGGGAGGTCTATCACATCCTGGCCTTCAGGACGGCCGAGCACGCGGTTAAGGTACTCCGCCTTTGTGTTGCGCACTCTAAGGTCCCAGAACAGGTACTCCCTCAAAAAGCCGTTGG
>JAGCCD010000226.1 GCA_017651785.1 Bacteroidales bacterium | reverse complement strand
GGTTACTTTTGATCCGCCTGCGTAGGAGGAGCCTTCGGAACGCACCGCGAAGGTGTAGTTCCAGCGGCCGCGGCCGTCGGAGAACGGAATGACGTACAGGGACTCGTGACCGGGACCCGCCTCAAGGTTGCTGGCGTTGCTCTGGTTCATCCAGAGGGTCTCGTAATCCTCGAGGGATGCGGTGCCGGAAGAGATGGCCTCGCGCAGGTAGGCGAGAGCCTTGGGATAGAGGACGCTCTTCTGGAGGTCGGGGTCTGAGCTCAGGCGTACTGTGCCCAGGTCGCCGGTGCCCACCTGGCCGTCCTCGGGACGGATGGCGTAACCGGAAGCCATAAGTGCTATGCGCGCGTACAGGCCCTGCGCGAACATTTTATTAACCCTGTCGCTGCGGGAAGTCCTTGCGTCCTTGCCGGGCCAGGGGAGGTGGGGAATGGCCTCTTCGAGGTCTGCAAGCAGCTGCTTGTAGATCACGTCGCGGCTTTCCTTCTTCTTGTAGATGGTCTCTGAGGTGATGGGCTCGAAGCGTGCGGGAACGTCTCCCCAGACCTTGGTGAGGTCGTAGTAGAGCAGTGCCCTGAGGGTAAGAGCCTCTCCCAGGAGGTATGCCATGTCTGCATTCTCCTCAATGCTGCCATACTGCCTTACGCCCTCAATGCAGAGGTTGAGCCTCTCGATTCCCTCGTAGATCTTCGCGAAGGGACCGTTGGCCAGGTTGAGCTGGGAGTTGTTGGGGAGGATGGTGTAGCCGGCGATCTGGTATTTCTCGTCGGTGGGCTTATAGGTGTTGTACCACTCGATATCGCTGTTAAGGCCGGCCCAGCTGAGGTAACGGCCGCGGTATGAGTTGGTTTCTCCGAACGACTGGAGAGCGGAGAAAAGCTGGCTCTCTGCAAGGTCGTAGGTGGAGAATACGGTTGCGGCGTCGAACGCGGAAGGGGATTCCGAGTCAAGGATCTGCTCGCAGGATGAAGCGCATACTGCGATGAGCGCAGCGGAAAGGATGTAAACTATCTTTTTCATATACGCGTCGGATTAGAAGGTGAGATTGATACCGGCCACGAAACCTATGCTCTTGGGATAGGCTGAGTAGTCGACGCCCGGTGTAAGGGGAGTGGAACGGCGGGTGTCAACCTCGGGGTCGAAGCCCGAATACTTGGTGAGGCACAGCAGGTTGGTGCCGGTGGCGTAGATGCGTGCCTTGCGGAGATGGATCTTCTCCGTGAGTTTCTCGGGCAGGGTGTAGCCCAGGGTGAGAGTCTGCAGGCGCAGGAATGAGGCGTCCTCTACGGCCCAGTCTGTGAAGATTGCGCTGCCGATGGCGGGATTCCACATCGTCTTGCCGGCGTTGAGGGCCTTGAGGGTCTCGGGATCGTTGATGAGCTCGCCGGTCTCCCAGTCCACGTTGGTCCAGCGCTTGTCCACATCCATCATATTCACAAGGTTGCGGTTGTAGAACTTGCGGGAAGACGTGAACTCTATCTTGTTGGCGTTGTACACCTGGTTGCCCAGCATGAAGTTGAAGTTGGCGCTCAGGTCGAAGCCCTTCCAGAATGCACTCAGCGAGAAACCGCCGGTGAAGTCGGGAGCGGCGTTTCCGATGATGGTGCGGTCGGCCACGGTGACTTTGCCGTCGGAGGTGTAGCCGGTAATGTTGCCGTCTTCGTCATAGATGGGAACGTTCTCCTGGTCCTTGAGCTTAAGGGCGCCGGGGCGCATGTAGGACTCTCCGATAACCTCGGAGCAGTTTACCACGCCCTCTTTGAGCACCCACTTGGTGCCGTCCCAGTCGAAGTCGTCGGTGGTGTAGAAACCGTCGGACTGATAGCCGTACATATTGCCGAGGGGCTGGCCCACCTGCACGATGTAGTCGTCGCCGATTTCGGTGGAGGCCCAGTAGGACTGGGCGGTGATGCTCTCGAGTCCGCCGAGGTCGGTGACCCTGTTGACGTTGTAGGCGATGTTGCCGCTGAAGTTCAGGGAGAAGTCCTTATTGGAAACGATGGGAGCGTTGATTGTGAGCTCTACGCCGCGGTTGCGGGTGGAACCTACGTTCTGATACTGGCTGTCATAACCCGAACCCGTGATGGGGAAGTTGATGAGCAGGTCCTTGGTGTCGTTCTGGTATACCTCTACGCTACCGCTGAGCTTGCTCTGCCAGAAGCTGAAGTCCAGACCTACGTTGTGGGTGTAAGTGGTCTCCCAGGTGAGGTCGGGGTTGTTCATGATCTTGCCGGCGGTGAAGATGTTGTTGGTCATGCTCAGCCAGGAAGATGTGGAAGAGGCGTACTGCTTGAGCAGCTGTCCGGAGGGGATGTTGTTGTTACCGGCGGTACCGAAGCTGTAGCGGAGCTTGAGCTGGTCGACGTTGGTTGCCTCGGACATAAAAGGCTCGTTGGAGATGGTCCAGGAAGCTGCTGCGGAGGGGAAGAAGCCCCAGCGGTGTCCGCGTGCGAACTTGGAGCTGCCGTCGGTACGGAGCGTGGCTCCGATGGAGTAGCGGCGGTCGAAGTCGTAGTTTACGCGGCCGAAGAAGGAGAGCAGCTTGTCGTCAGGGCTGTAGTAGTTGTTGGAAGAAGCGGGTACGCCGGAAGCCATGAAGTCCCATGCCATTATTGCGTCGTAGAACGTGGGCAGGCCGTCTATCATGTCGGTGAGGG
>JAGCCD010000225.1 GCA_017651785.1 Bacteroidales bacterium | reverse complement strand
TACCGCAAGCGGGAAAACGGCACCTTCACCTTCTGGGAGTTCGTAAAGTTCCTCCTTATAGGTATCGCCATCCTGGGCTTCCTGGTGTTCCTCTTCGTTCCTTACCTGCCCAAGACTGCCGCATATGTGGACCTGTTCTTCGTGAACGTCCTTGGCCTGCCGTACAACAGCGGTGCTGCTTTCTTCGTGCTCGCGCTGCTGGCGCTGTGCTTCTGGGGCCTTTTCGTTACGCTCAAACGTAACAAAGTGTTCCTCAACACCGCCCTGCTGTGCTTCACGATGGTCACCATAGGCTTCTCCATCTTCACGATAGACGTCATCCGTTCCTGCGCCAAAACGCCCACCAACGAGTATCAGCCGGACAACGCCTTCACGCTTGTCCGCTACCTCAACCGTGAGCAGTACGGCTCCACGCCTCTCCTCTACGGACAGTACTACGACGCCCCCTACGAGCTCAAAACCTCATTCTACTGGGCTCCGCTTGACGGAAAGTACAAGAAGGTAGAGGGCCCCGTAGACGCAAAGTACAAGGCCGCGGGCAAGATGCTCTTCCCCCGTATGTGGTCTCCATCTACGGACGGCCGCAACGAGAAGTTCTATCAGGCCTACACCAGGGGCAAGGGCAAGAAGATAGCGGGCAAGGACCGCAAGCCCACTATGGGCGCCAACCTCTACTACTTCTTTGACTATCAGCTGGGATGGATGTACTGGCGCTACTTTATGTGGAACTTCGTTGGCCGTCAGAACGAGATACATTCACCCTCGCCCGGCAACATCTTCCACGGCAACTGGGAGAGCGGCGTGAAATTCATAGACAACATCCGCCTCGGAGACCAGAGCAACGCTCCTGCTGTGCTCAGCAAGAACGCCGGCAAGAACCACTACTTCTTCCTGCCGCTGCTGCTCGGCCTGCTCGGCCTCTTCTTCCAGTTCGACAAAGACAAGCGCGGCTTCTGGCTCAACTTCCTGATGTTCTTTATGACGGGCATAGCCATCGTGGTATACCTCAACCAGCCTCCTTTCCAGGTGAGGGAGAGGGACTACGCATACGCCGGATCGTTCTACTTCTTCAGCGCGTGGGCCGGAATGGCCGTTGCAGCCCTTTACACGTGGATTAACAATGCCCTCAAGAAGCGCGGTTCCGCACCTCTTGCAGCCGGACTAACCGTCCTGTGCCTCTGCGTGCCCGTGCTCATGGCCTGCCAGAACTGGGACGACCACGACCGCTCCAACCGCCGCACCGCGGTTGAGATGGCCCGCAACTACCTCAACTCGGTTGGTCCCGACGGCATCCTCATCACCCACGGAGACAACGACACCTTCCCCGTATGGTACGCGCAGGAGGTAGAGGACGTCCGCACGGACGTACGTATCTGCAACACCTCCCTGCTTGGCACGGACTGGCATATAGACCAGATGAAGTGGGCTTGCAACGAGTCCGCTCCGCTTGACCTTTCCGTCGGTCCCAGGCAGTACCTGTACGGCACCAACGAGTACGTGCCCATTCTTGACACCCGTGAGCAGGAGATGAACATCGCGGACGTGATGATGCTCTTCCGCCATCCCGACGTAAAGCTTCCGATGAGCAGCGGCCGCAAGGTAGACTATATCGCCTCCAGGCGCATCGTGGTGCCCGTAAACAAAGAGAACGTCATAAAGAGCGGCATACTGGACGCCAAGTACGCAGACCAGATCCCGGACAGCATCACCCTCCGCATATCGGACGACAAGGAGTACCTCACCAAGCCCGAGATCTTTATGCTTGACCTGCTGAGCTGCTATCAGTGGGACCGTCCCCTCCACGTTCTCAATATGGGCGGAGACCTCAACATGGGTATCAAGGACTACCTGGAGTTCGAGGGTTACTCTTTCAAGTTCATCCCCATCAGGAACAAGATCACCAACAGCGACATAGGTTTCTGCGACACCGACGAACTGTACAGGAAGATGACTCAGGCCTACACCTGGGAAGCCCAGAGCCGTGACGACTACTTCATCGACTACCAGAACATGTACACCAACATGGGTGTGGTCTCTACCCGCCAGCTGTTCCTCAATGCCGCCAAGGTGTTCATGAAGGCCGGAGAGAACAGCCGCGCCCTCGAGATGCTTGACCGCTGCCAGAACATAATGCACCGCTTCCCGCTTGACGGCATTCCCATCGGTATGAGCGGCAGCAACTACACGGTGATAAGTATGGTAGACTGCTACTATAAGCTCGGCCAGTTAGAGAAGGGCCGCCAGCTTGCAGCCGAAATGGGCGCCTGCCTGCTCGAGTCTTCCCAGTTCTACATAGATTTCTACGAATTCGCCAAAGACGAGTTCGAGAACTGCGGCAGCTATATTTACTACCTTGCCGACGTTCTGACGGAGAACAACGACAAGGCGCTTGCAGACAAGATAACCGACGGCTTCGCCACCCTGATAGACATAGCCACCGGTTCCGTGCAGCAAAATTCGTAAATTCCTTAAAGAATCGTAAAATAGTGACGAACGCCGGAGGGCGGGAGCGCGTTTTGTGCGGGGAAATCCTTTTCTTTGCACAAAAACGCGACTATGAAACCTTCTTTCTTCCGCCCCGCGGCCCTCGTCTTCCTACTGGCTGCCTGCCAGCTGCTTGAACCTCCTGTCCACCTTGGCACCCCACGATCAGACGAGGGG
>JAGCCD010000224.1 GCA_017651785.1 Bacteroidales bacterium | reverse complement strand
GCGTGGGCGCCGTCGCCAAGGTGGCGGATGGGGGAGACGGTGAGGATGAGGCGCTTTTCCGGGTGAGCTGAGGCAATGGCGCGCAGGCACTCCAGGCTCTCCTGGACGGTGAGTATCCTGCGGGTGAATTCTTTGGCCGGACGCTTGAGGCAGTTGGAGACCACGCGGCCCTCGTGGGACCAGACGAAAGAGGTGCCGAGGGTGAGTATGAGGATGTTGCAAGACTGCCAAAAGGCTCTGGCATCCAACAGCTTGGCATTGGCGTTCTGAAGAAATTCTTCAGGGGTCTGCCGGGCAAAGGAGGTGTGGTGCTCGAAGGAGCAGATGCGGCCTGCTCCGGCACCCATCGGGACGCAGTCGGCATCCACAAAAAGGGCCTGGGAATCCAGGCGGCGGACGGCGCTTAGGATGGAGGCGGGGTTGTAGAGTGTGCCGAACGGGTTGACGCAGACGCCCAGGCCGGCGGCGGTCATTTTTTCTCCTATCGAGTCTGCGAAGCAGCTGCCCAGGAGCATTATGCGGCTGTCCGGACGGAGCGGGGTCTGCGGAGGGTTGACGGTGACCGGGGTGAAGAACTTCATCGCGCAGGAAAGTGTTTTAAAAATCTGCCGTTTTTGTTATTTTTGCGAAGATATGAAAAAAATTGCCACCGCCATACTTTTTCTGGCCATCTGCCTTGCCGCCAGGGCGCAGAAGTTCGACTACAATGTGAACTTCGATTACATCCTGGGCAACTATGAGTACGACGCCAGCGGCGAGCGTTATCACGATTCATATACCATTCACGCCGTGCGCCTCACGCCTGAGGTTGGCCTGCTTTTGCCGCAGAGCAAGCACGTTTTCCACCGGCTCCGCGTGGGGGCGGATTTCGTGCATAACATGGGGGAAGGGG
The DNA here is from genome assembly GCA_017651785.1 of Bacteroidales bacterium. Taxonomy (GTDB): domain Bacteria; phylum Bacteroidota; class Bacteroidia; order Bacteroidales; family UBA932; genus Cryptobacteroides. Next base: position 2,262 of record JAGCCD010000224.1, on the reverse strand, counting down.
CGCCATTGAAATCACTGCCCGTAGAGCTCATCCTCTACTACAGTCTGGAGGCCCGTTTTCCTGGCGGCGGCTCCCTCTTCGCGGCAGTGGGTAATTACCCCAGAAGGTACCTTGAGAACGACTCTTACCGTACCGTTTTCTTTGACGATGACATCCTCTATCAAGACTCCAACCTGGAGGGGTTAATGGTCAAATACTCAAGGGGTAACAGAATCGAGGCCGAGCTTGCGCTCGACTGGTCCGGCAAGCTTGGAGACGCCGAAAATCCGTTGCGCCGCGAGCGCTTCCAGATACTCACAAGAGGTAGCTGGCGCTTCGCCTCGGACTTCTATCTTAGCTGGACCGGATCCTTCTATCATTACGCCTGTTCTCCCACCTGTCCCAACGTGGTAGACAACCATATGCTGTACCCCCGGCTGGAGTGGAAACCCTTCACCTGGATGGACGAATTCTCCCTCTCCGTCGGCGGCATTTTCACCTACCAGTGCGACAGGGCCGTGTCCATGAAGCCCTCGCTTCCTATGGGCCTGAGTCTTGAGCAGGTTGTGGGCAAATGGGGACTGAGCCTCCGCAACCGCCTGTATTGGGGAGAGGACCTGATGCCGTTCTTTGATTCGTCTTTCAATGGCCAGCCATACGGCCGCAGCCTGTACTTCGCAGACACCGCGTTCCACACCTGCATCTCCGCCCCCAGCTGGGCGGACTGGCTCTCGCTCCGCTACGAGCCCCGCATCACCAAGTGGCTGCGCGCTGGCGCCGAATTCACCTTCCAGCTGGGAGACAATTCCCGGTACGACGGCAGCATCTTCCGCGGCTGGCAGCAGAGCCTCCGCCTGGTGCTGGACCTTGACCCGCTGCGCCCCCACCCGGCCCAGCCGTCCCGGCACAAACGCTTCGGACTAACACTTTAAATCACATAAAATGAAGAAGTTACTTCTCGCCCTCCTGGTCTGTACGCTCACCCTTCCGGCCCTTGCGTGCAGAAAGAGTGAACTGCACATCGTGACCACCGGAGACATTCACGGACGCTTTTTCAGCCGCTCCTTCGCGGGAGACTACGGCAACCGCCCCAGCCTTATGAGCGTCAAGCATTACGTAGACAGCCTCCGTGCTGCGGTGGGCCCGTCCAACGTCATCCTTCTTGACGTTGGCGACATCCTCCAGGGAGACAACGCATCGTATTACTACAACTACGTGGCAAAGGACGTTCCCCACGTGTACCCGCGTATGGCGGCATATATGGGGTACGACGCCTGCACGGTGGGCAACCACGACATAGAGACCGGTCACCCCGTGTACGACCGGGTATACGAACAGATGAAGCAGCTCGGAATCCCCTGGCTCGCGGGCAACGCCTTCAAACCCGACGGGTCGCTGTATTTCCCCGAGTACACTATGCTGCACAAGGGCGGCCGCAAGATCCTGGTCCTCGGCTACAACAACGCCAACATAGACAACTGGCTGCCGCAGGAGTACTGGAGCGGTATGACCCACGTATCGCTCATCCCCCTGGTGCAGGACAGGATAGACCGCCTGCGCATCGCCCTCAAACCTGACGCTGTGGTGGTGCTGGTTCACTCCGGTACGGGTAAAGGAGACGGCAAAGTGTATGAGAATCAGGGACTTGACATATTCAATGAGCTGCACGGGGCCGACGTGCTCATATGCGGTCACGACCATCAGCCCGGAATCTATACCAAAGACGACTGCGTGCTGGTGGACGGCGGCGCCCGCTGTTCCAACGTGGGTCACGTAGTGCTGGGCTTCAAGGGCAAAAAGGTCGTCTCCCGCAAGGCAGAGACCGTCGCCATGAAGCGGGACCTCGTGGACCGGAAGATGGTAGAGGCGTTCGACGCTGAATGGCAGGCGGTGCGCGACTTTACCCAGGGCAAGGTGGGCACGCTCACGGTGCCGTTGCATACGCGCGACGCCTACGCGGGAGTGTCAGACTTCATCGACCTTCTGCACACCGTCCAGCTTGAGGCTTCCGGCGCACAGCTGTCGCTCGCCGCGCCCCTGAGTTTCAACGGCAACGTCAAGGCGGGAGACATCATCTTCAACGATATGTTCACCATCTACCCGTACGAGAATCAGCTGTATGTGCTAAACGTCACTGGCGGTGAGCTCAAGCGCCTGATGGAGTATTCGTACGACAAGTGGATCTGCACGCCAGGAGACCACGTGCTCCGCATCAAAGAAGGAGCCGATGCGCGTTCCGGTGCTCCCCGCTGGTCGTTCGAGAACAGGAGCTATAACTTCGAT
>JAGCCD010000223.1 GCA_017651785.1 Bacteroidales bacterium | reverse complement strand
GAATGTACTTTTTCATAATGTGGTTCCACAAATATAAGCAAAAATTGGTATTTTTGCAGGACTAACGGCACAAGACATGAATCATTCCCTCAAATTATCCGTGCTTGCGGCGGCTCTGCTTATTGCCGGCTGCGCGTCCGTAAAACAGGTTCCTTCAGATATAGCTTCTTCCTTCCCCTCCGCAGACCAGGGCGGCAAAGTGGCCGTAGTGGCCCACCGCGGCTTCTGGAAGAGCGAGGCCGGCGGCATGAGCGAGAACTCCATCGCCTCCCTCAAGGCCGCGCAGGACAACGGTTTCTGGGGCAGTGAATGCGACATCCACATAACCGCAGACGGCATAGTCATCGTGAATCACGACGACGACATAGCCGGCAAACTCATAGAAACCCACAACTACTCAGACTTTGCCCTCGACCTTCTTCCCAACGGAGAAAAGCGCCCCACGCTGGACGAGTATCTTGTCCAGGCGGCAAAGAGCCGCACCACAAAACTCGTGATAGAGTTCAAGAAGCACAAGGACCAGGCGCGTGAAGACCTTATGATAGAAAAGACCATCCAGTCCCTCAAGGCCCACGGCCTCTATGACCCCGAGCGCGTGCTATTCATAAGCTTCAGCCTTCATATCTGCGAGGTCATAGCCGCTAAGCATCCCCAGTTCATCAACCAGTTCCTTTCTTCAAACGTGGCAAAGAACGAGAATCCCGCCATTTACGCCACAAAGGGAATCAACGGTGTAGACTACCTGTACCTGATGTTCCACGCCCATCCCAAGTGGGTCAAAGAGGCTCACGACCTGGGTATGTCCGTCAACGCCTGGACGGTGAACGACGGGAAGGAGATGCGCAAGATGATAGAAATCGGCGTAGACGCAATCACCACCAACGAGCCGCTTATGGCCCGTGAACTGTTGGGAGACAAGGAGTTCCGCAATTGATGAAACGCCTCGCGCTCCTTTCCCTCTTGCTTATTGCCGCCTCCTTTCGGGTTACAGCCCAGGAGGTGAATGAAAACCCCGCCCCAAAAGTAGAGGCGACGGTAAGCCTGTCTTCCGCCTATCTTTGGAGAGGAGACGCCGTGTGCGGTTTTCACGCCGCGCCGGACGTAAAGTTCAGCCTCGGGGGCTTTACCCTGGAGCATTATGATTTCCTTGCCCTTGACGGCTCCTATAAAGAGATAGACTGGGACCTGCAGTACACCGTGGGAGATTTCACCTTCCACCTGGCAGACTATTATTTCCACTACGCCAATTCCCCTCAGAAAGAAAACTACTTCAGCTGGAAAAAGGGTCAGACCACCCACGTAGACGAGGTCGCTCTGGTATATGAAAGCTCGGCTGTCCCTCTGATAGTGAAATGGTTCACCTTCTTCTGGGGAGACTGGATCCCCGGCCCCGGCGGCCTTCCCTCAGACCTGTCGCTGTCGTCGTACCTGGAAATAACAGCATATCACCGCTTCAGCAACGGCGGCGTTTTCTCGGCAGCCCTCGGCAACAGCGTATTCAAGGGAAACTACACTGGCTACACCCGCGATTTCGCTCCCATACACGCAGAGCTCAAATACGGCAGGGAACTGTCTGCGGGCAAGGTCAGATTCCCGCTCAGCGCATCCTTTGTATTAAACCCCTTCAGCGGGCAGTGCTTCGCCGCCGCCAGCGCCGGGGTGTCGTTTTAGAAACAATTGTTCAAGAATATGATAAAAGTAAATCTCAGCGGTTGCGATTCCTTCGTTAAGGACGCAGATTTGAAAAACTACAAGCAGAAGGCCCTGGAGGCCTATGACATCCTTGCTGCCGGCAACGGGGCGGGCAACGACTTCCTTGGCTGGAAAGACCTTCCCGACGGCACTCCCGAGGAGCTCATCGCCCAGTGCGAGGCCGTGCGTGACGACTGGTACGGGCGCGGCGTAAACCTCGTGGTGGTAATCGGCATAGGCGGCTCCTACCTCGGTGCCCGTTGCGCCCTTGAGGCACTGAACCACCAGTTCATCCTGCCCGAGGACAAACCCCGTATCGTCTTCGCCGGCAACAACCTCAGCGAGGATTATCTGGCAGAGATGATGGACCTTGCGGAGCGTTCCAACGTAGCCTGCATCTCCATCTCCAAATCCGGCACTACCACGGAGCCCGCAGTTGCCTTCCGTATCGTAAAGGAGCACATAGAGGCCCGTTATGGCAAGCAGGAGGCTGCAGCGCGCATCGTGGCCGTTACAGATGCGGTTAAGGGCGCGCTCAAGACCCTCTCCACCCAGGAGGGTTACCGCACTTTCGTGGTTCCCGACAATGTGGGAGGCCGTTTCTCCGTGCTCACTCCGGTTGGCCTGCTGCCCATATGCGTAGCCGGCTATGATATCCGCGCAATGCTCAGGGGAGCCGCAGACGCAAAGAAGGCGGTCACCGTGCGCAGCGAGGACAATCCTGCCATTCAGTATGCCGCAATGCGCAATCTGCTCTATTCCGAGCTGGGAAAGAAGGTGGAGATCCTGGTTTCCTTCAACCCCCGCCTCACCTATCTTGCGGAATGGTGGAAGCAGCTCTTCGGCGAATCCGAGGGCAAGGACGGCAAGGGAATCTATCCCGCCTCCGCAACCTTCACCACAGACCTGCACTCACTCGGCCAGTTCATCCAGGACGGTTCCCGCTGCCTGTTCGAGACCACTCTTAAGGTAGAAAAGGCCGCCCGCAGCGTCGTCATAGGCTCCGACCCTCAGAATCTGGACCAGCTCAACTACCTGGCCGGCCAGCACGTAGAGCACTGCAACTCAATGGCTGCCCTGGGCACCAAACTCGCCCACATAGACGGCGGAGTGCCCCAGATAGAGATAAGCATGGAGAAGATAGACGAGTACTGCCTTGGAGAGATATTCTGCTTCTTTGAGTTCGCCTGCGGCGTGAGCGCCTATCAGCTGGGCGTGAATCCCTTCAACCAGCCCGGCGTAGAGGCCTACAAGAAGAACATGTTCGCCCTTCTCCGCAAGCCCGGTTACGAGGAGGCCACCAAGGCCATCCTGGCAAAGATCTAGAAAGAGAACTTATAGCCTATATTGGCTATCGTGTAAAGGGCCGGATCCAACGTGAACGAGTTGAGCGTGTTCCGGTCCTTGTTTACGTCTATGTTGCGCTCGTAGCAGTAGTCTTCCATTATGCAGAAGTCTACTGCGCTGTGCTTGCTGAGCTCCCACTCAAGGCCTATTGCGCCGCGCACCCTGTTGAAGTAGGGTTTTACGAAGCCGTAGCCGCCGAACGAATAATTGGCCCATTTGCCGCTTGCAGTGCTGTAGGTCGCGTTTACAAGCGCCGCATTAAGAAGGTTGCGGCCCTCTATGAAAGCGTAAGGCTCAATTTTGCCGAACCCCTTGTAAGACACCTTGATACGGCTTTTGAGGGTGAATGCGTTAACGGGTTCCTCGCACTCGTTTGCTCCGTTCTTGTGCGTGAGGCGCAGCTGCTCCTTGAGCGAGAAACGCCAGTCGCCGCTCTTGAGGGTGTAAGACGCGCTTGCGCTGATCCTGTGGCGGGGAGACCAGGTGAGGGCGTTGCTCTTGTGGTGATGGATGTAGGTGTATTCAATCCCGGTCTTGATGCCGGAGGTGAACTTGTATGTCATGCCCAGCGATACCCGGTGGCTTGCAATGTCGGACATATTCTTGCGGGATCGCAGCTCGTACCCTCCCTCCAGGTGCAGGCCCCTTGCGATTTTCCAGTCTGCGGTTATGCCGGTGCGGGTTTGGAAATCGGTGCTCAGGTCGCTCACGGTCTGGGCGGAAGCTGCGGCGGAAAGGGTCGCGGCCGCAAGTATCAGCGTAAGTTTTTTCATTGTTCCGTAAAGTCTTTTGCCCTGGTTATCTCTCCTATTGTGGAGGTTTCTCCCTTGTCCAGAGTGTAGTAGATCTTGATGAATGCGGCGTCGCGCAGGAAGTCGACGTGACCGATCTCCAGCGAATCTATCTTCACGCCCACCCTTTTCTCAAGGTCTGCGATGAGCTCGCCCCTCCTCTCGGGTACTATCATTTCAATGCGGTCGTAGAGGATGAGCCTGGTGGAGGTATGACG
>JAGCCD010000003.1 GCA_017651785.1 Bacteroidales bacterium | reverse complement strand
CTCCCGGCTGGATATAGTGCATTGTTCGGGCACTTCCTGGCTCGTGAACGCAGAGGCCGGAAGAAGCGAAGGCAAGCTCCGAGCCTGGGGCCGATGGACGCTCTTCAAGGTGGAAAACTGGGCTGACAGGATATACGTTTACGAGCGTGACGCGCCAGGGAATTTCAACGTTCCGGCCTACTATGGAAAGGGCTGGTCGATATCTGCCTACGCAGCGTTCAAACCATCCCGGAGGCACTCGTTTTACTTACGAATGTCTTACATTGCATATCCCTGGATGTCAGAGCCTAAGCCCTGTAGGTCTGAAGTGAAGCTTCAGTATCAGCTGTCGCTTTGATGACCCCGATTTTACGGGGCTCCATATCGATGGAAAGCGGCAGCGTTCCCTCTATTTCTCCGTCAAGCTCGAAGATGTCCTCCGACTCGGAATCAAGGGGCATTATGCGGAAGCTTATGCACTTGCCGGAAATGACGTCTTTGGACTCGTTGAGCGTGCCGTTGAACAGCTTGGGAATCTGGCGGAAGATGGACCTTATGGGCATTACGGGAACGATCATATAGTCCAGCAGGCCGTCGTTCATATCCGCCGCCGGCACCTGGCGCATTCCGCTGCCGCTGAAGTTGCCGTTGCCCCATGCAATGGAGTAGCACGGCCCCTCGTGCACCGTGGTGCCGTCTGCAACTACCCTGAGGTTGATGGGGGAGAGATGTGTGACTGTGTATCTTAGTCCGTCGAGGTAAATGAGTTTGCCCCTTTTGCCGCTCTCTTTCTGGAGGTTTACGCGGCTGCAGACGTGGGAGTCGAATCCCGTGCCGCCTATGTTTGCCATATAGCTGACCTTGCCGCCGCTGCCAAGTACCCTCACAAAGTCCATCGTGCCTATGCTGCCAGAGCGGATGAGGTCTATTATCTTGTCAAAATCGTGCGGGACGCCGAGGGACTTTATCCAGTCGTTGCCCGAGCCGATGGGCATTACGCCGAGGGTGAATTCTTCTGTGGGAGTGCCCGTGGAATCGCAGTACTGGCCTATGCCGCAGAGCACCTCGTGCACGGAGCCGTCTCCTCCTACGGCCACAATACGGCGGTAGCCGGCTTCTGCAGCTTCTCTTGCCAATTGCGTGGCGTGTTTTTTGTGGTCTGTAAGGGCCGTTATGAATTTGATGCCGTATTTCTGGAGCTTGATCTCTGCAGGAACCCACTCGGACATGGTTTTGCCCGACCCCGCCCGCGGATTGACGATGAAATACCAATCGGTTTTAGCGTTACACATTATGCAAAAGTAATAATTATTTCGTATTTTTGCATGATTATGGGAAAAGTAATAGCAATAGCCAACCAGAAAGGAGGCGTGGGCAAGACCACCACGGCCATAAACCTTGCCGCGTCGCTTGCCGCCCTTGAGAAGAAAGTCCTCATCATAGACGCAGACCCGCAGGCCAATACAACCTCCGGCCTCAATTTCTCGCCCGACGACGACTCCCAACGCAGCCTCTACGAGCTAATGGAGGGCCAGATTCCCGTGTACGACGCCCTCATCCAGACGGAGATGGCGGGGCTTCATATGATTCCCTCGCACATCAACCTCATCGGCATAGAGATAGAGATGATAAACGAGCCCCGGCGCGAGTCGCTTCTGCGTGAGGCCATAGAGCCCGTGCGCTCCGAGTACGACTACATAATCATAGACTGCTCCCCGTCGCTCGGCCTCATCACCGTAAACACGCTTGTGGCGGCAGATTCCGTCATAATCCCCGTGCAGCCGGAATTCTTTGCCCTTGAGGGTCTGGGCAAGCTGTTGCAGACAATCCGCATAGTCCAGGGAGGTCTTAATCCTTCCCTTACCATAGAAGGCTTCGTGGTCACTATGTTCGACGGCCGCACCAAAGTACACCAGCAGGTGCTGAGCGAGCTGCGTGAGCACTTCAAGGATATGGTCTTCAACACCGTGATCCAGCGCAACATACGCCTCAGCGAGGCCCCCTCGCACGGCAAGCCCATCCTGCTGTACGAGATTTCGTGCACGGGTTCGTCCAATTATCTCAACCTGGCCTCCGAGGTGCTCGAGCGCAACGGAGAAAAAATTCCCGTGAAATGACAAACAAGCAACGAGGACTCGGAAAGGGCCTTGGCGCCCTTATGGGAGGAGCTTTCCAGTCTGCAGACCAGTTCCGCAAGCCCGTGGGATACATCAACAAAGACGTTGCCGGCAGCCGTCCGGCCTCTGAGGCTGATATCCTTCGCATTCCCGTAGACCTCATAGAGGCAAACCCCTTCCAGCCGCGTATGAGCTTCGACGCCGCCGGCCTTGAGGAACTCTCGTCGTCAATCAAGTCACTCGGCCTCATCCAGCCCATCACCGTGCGCCGCGTGTCCCCGTCCCGCTACCAGATAATAAGCGGCGAGCGCCGCTACAGGGCGTGCCGTATGGCAGGTATGACCATGATCCCCGCCTACGTCCGCGAGGCAGACGACACCGGTATGCTTGAGATGGCCATTGTAGAGAACATACAGCGTGAAGACCTGGACCCTGTAGAGGTCGCAATGAGCTATCAGCGCCTTATGGAGGAGTGCTCGCTCACCCAGGAGCAGATGGCAGACAGGGTGGGCAAGAAGAGGGCCACCGTTGCCAACACCCTCCGTCTCCTCAAGCTCCCCGTAAAAGTGCAGCACGACCTTAAGGTAGGCCTCATCACCTCCGGTCACGCAAAGGCCCTCCTGGGGCTGGAAGATCCCGCCCTTCAGGAAGAGCTGTGCGACCTTGCGGTCACCCAGGGCCTCTCCGTGCGCGAGCTTGAGAGCCTGGTGCGCAAGTACCACTCCGGCAACGCCCCCAAGCGCCCTGCAGTGCAGCAGGAGGCAGAATTGCCCGAGCAGTACGGCAGGCTCCTTTCCGCCGTTGGCAAGTATTTCACCCGTGATATTTCCCTCAAGAGAGACGCCTCGGGCAAGGGCACAATGACCATCCGCTTCTCGTCAGACAACGAAGTATCCGCATTCCTGGACGCACTGGAAAAACAATGAAACGTCTTGCAGCAGTCATAATTACGGTTCTGGCGGCGATGCCGCTGTGGGGGCAGTTCAGAAACGAGGCCTTCCAGCAGTCGTACAACGACGACGTCGCCAACCAGAAAGACTCTACGGACGTACTGTTTTCCTTCAAGGAGTACTTCGGCGGCCTTGCCCATAAGAACGAGCTCAAGGTGGGCACGCTCTTCGCCGGTTCCGCCGTGTTCCTTGGCGGCGAGCAAATCTACAACCGCCAGTACTGGAAGCTCCCGCTGGTATACGGTTCCATACTCGGCTCCGCCGGCGCGGGAATCTACTTCAAGACCCAGGGCAAGGACGACCTTGCAAAGTACTGCTTCATAGGCACTGGAGTAGCCTACTGGGCCATGCATATGGACGGCGTGATAAGCTTCAAGACAGACAAGTATCCGCTTCCGGGCAAGGCTACGCTGTATTCGCTGCTGTTCCCGGGCCTGGGTCAGGCCTACAACGGCGAGCATTGGAAAATCCCCATCTACTACACCGCCTTCGCCACGGCCTACTATTTCTACGACAACAACCGCATCAACTTCGAGCGCTACCGTCGCATCTACAAGGAGGCCACAAACCACGAGGTGCCATACACCGGCCCCATCCCTTCAGATGTGGCCCTGTATTACAAGAACATCTACAGGCGTTACAGGGACTACGCAGTACTTGCAATGAGCCTGGTGTACGTGCTTCAAATCATAGACGCCAATGTGTTCTCGTATATGCACGACTTCGAGATAGTAGACGACCTGGCAACCGTAAACATAAGCCCTACGGTCATAGCGCCCGATATGTCGCTGGCCCTTAATCCCCAACCCGCCTTCGGCCTTGGCCTGAGCGTTAGATTCTGACCGTATGCGCAAGTTGTCCGTAATAGTAGCCTTTGTATGCCTGTGCGCCGGCGTGCGTGCCCACGTGCCAGATTCCTTGGTATTCTCGCCTGCAGACAGCCTGCGTGCCGCTCCTATGTTCTCTCCCGAGCGTACAGACAGCTTGCTCACGCTCTGGTACAACGCCAACAACGCACGCGTTACAGAGGCCCCGGTAATGGATCTCGACACCCTGCGCCTCGTTTCCCAGGTGAGTGACGACGTAATGATAGACCGCCTCTCCCGCATGAACCCCTACTTCTCGCTGCCTTTCAACGACATAGTGCGCAACTATATGATCTCTTATTCAGAGAAGCGCGGCGTTGCAATGAAGCAGGCAATGGGACTGAGCGAATACTATTTCCCCATATTCGAGGAGACTTTCCTGCGCCACGAGATTCCGCTGGAACTCAAGTATCTAGCGGTAGTTGAGTCTATGCTTAAGCCCACAGCCACGTCGCGCGCAGGCGCAAAGGGCCTCTGGCAGTTCATGTACCGCACGGGCTCAAGATACGGCCTGGTAATGAATTCCTATGTGGACGAGCGTATGGACGTAGAAAAGTCTACGGAAGCTGCCGCCAGGTACCTCAAAGACCTTTACAACATGCTGGGAGACTGGTCCCTCGCCGTGAGCGCATACAACTGCGGCGCCGGCAACGTTAACAAGGCCATCCGCAGGGCAGGGGGCAAGAGAGACTTCTGGTCCATCTATCCCTACTTGCCGCGTGAAACCCGCGGCTATATGCCCGCCTTCGTGGGCATGATGTACGCCTTCAATTATTCCGGCAATTACGGCCTTCAGTCAGACCAGACGGGCATGCCGGCGCAGACAGACACCTTTGAGGTGCACCGCAACCTGCACTTCAAGCAGATCAATGAGAAAGTGGGTATACCTCTTGATGAGCTGAGGTGCCTTAACCCCAAGTATTACAACGATATAATTCCCGGTAACAGCGGCACCTGCACGCTCATCGTCCCTTATAACTGGACTGCCGCATATATGGCCGTAGAGCCCGATTCCCTGTACAGTCACAACGCCGCAACCTACCTCTCTGAGCAGGTTATTAAAGACGTAGAGCAGGGAACATATTCTACAGGAGCCGGCACCGGAGCCAAGACGGTTTACATAGTTAAGAGCGGAGACACCTTAAGCCACATTGCCAGACGCTACCATACCAGCGTAAAACAGCTAATGGCCTGGAACCATCTGCATTCCGACCGTCTTAAAATCGGACAGAGAATAAGCGTCTACTAGACTCTGACTCCCAGAAAATGTTTTCCGTAACGCTCGAAGGCCTCACGTTCGAGCATTTCCCTGTCGTCAGGATGGGCGATGCTGATGAGAAGCTTAGCCCTCTCCTGGAGGCTCTTGCCGTAAAGGTCTACTGCACCGTATTCTGTAACGATCCAGTGGGCGTCTGCCCTGGGAGTTACGATGCCGCCGCCGGGATTAATGGACGAAACAATTTTGTTCTTGCCCTTGTTTGTCCTTGATGCAAAGGCGGTTATGCTCTTTCCGCCCTCTGACATGCTGGCTCCGCGCACAAACTCAAGCTGGCCGCCGGTTCCGCTGAAAATACGCATCCCGATGGAGTCAGCGCTTATCTGGCCGGTGAGGTCTACCTCGGTTGCGCTGTTTATGGCCTTCATCCTGTGGTTGCGGGAGATGACCCAGGGGTCGTTGGTATAGGTGATGTCGCGCATCAGCACGTCGGGGTTGTGGTCTATGAAGGAATACACCTCGTGCGAGCCAAGAAGGAAGGAGGCTACCACCTTGCCGTTGTCTATCTGCTTGCGGGAACCGTTAATCACGCCTTTCTTAATGAGGCGGAGCAGGCCGTCGGCAAACATCTCCGTATGCAGGCCAAGGTCTTTATGGTTGGCCAGCTGGGATGCGAGAGCATTGGGAAGGGCTCCGATGCCCATCTGCAGGCAGTCTCCGTCTTCTACCAGGGCTGCGCAGTTGCGGCCAATCTCCATTTCCGTGGGCGTGGGTTCTGCAAAAGCGGCAGTTACCAGGGGCTCATCGTCCTGAACCAGATAGTCG
>JAGCCD010000222.1 GCA_017651785.1 Bacteroidales bacterium | reverse complement strand
TACTACTGCATAACTCAGAAAGGCCGCGAACAGCTGGCAGAAATGGACTCCGCTTGGCAGGAGATGGTTAACGCTATAGAAGCACTCAAGAAATGAACCTCACTGAACATATGAGCATAGGCGGATACGCCTTCACTATGGAAAAGGACGCCGCCGCGGCAGCAGAGTCCTACATCAACCAGATGAGTGCCATCTACGGCAACAAGGAAATCACCGACGGACTAGAAGAACGTATGGCGGAGCTCCTGCTGGAAAGGGTCCCCAAGGGCGGCGTGGCGGACAAGGCTGCCATAGACAGCGTGATAGAGATCCTGGGCAGGCCAGAGAGCATTGCCGCAGACCAGCCCGAGGAAGAAACGTCAGACATAAAGCCCCGGCGCAAGCTGTACAGGGATATGGACAACGCCAAGATTGGCGGCGTGTGCAGCGGTCTGGCGGCGTATTTCAAGACAGATTCGGCGATATTCAGGATAGGATTCACCCTGCTCACGCTGGTTTGCTTCTTCACCCTCACAGACAAGTCCTTATATGCCGGTTTCTGCTTCCCTATCGCATATCTGATACTCTGGATCTGCATCCCCGCCGCCAAGACGGCTCAGCAGCGCTGGGCCCTGAAGGGCGAGGACGGCACGGCGGAGGGCGTACGCCGCTCGGTGGAGCGGAGCGACGCCGGCGCCGCCCTGCACGACGTGGCAAACTCGCCCGCATGGGGCACGATAGGCCGCGTCCTTGCGGTCATTGCAGGACTTTTTCTGCTGGTAGTATCAGTATCCGGCCTGTTCGCCGGCGCGCTGGCGATATTCGGCTGGCAGTGGCTCGGGCTGGGCACGGTACTGAGCGACGCCCTGCTGGAAATCACCCGCGAATTCCCCCAGTCCGCCATAATCACGCAGACCCTCTGGGTAAAGATACTCGCGGTAACGGTATACGTGCTTCCCTTCATCGGAATGCTGTACGCAAGCATTATGCTGCTGTTCAACCTCCGGTCTCCCTCGTGGCATCCCGGACTGGTGATATTCGTGGTGTGGCTCATAGCGCTGGTGGCGCTCGGAGTACTCATCGTTGCCTGCGCCATCTCAGCCTCGGCGCTGTAGGCAGATTAAGCAATAATAACGGAAAGCCGGATGAGTCGTGGGGATTCATCCGGCTTTAAAAATGCTCTTAACCGATTGTTATACAAGCGAAAGCGCCACCTCCATCATATTGGTGAACTTGGTCTGACGCTCTTCTGCGGTTGTTTCTTCTCCGGTGATTACGTTGTCTGAAACCGTGCAGATGACGAGGGCGCGCTTGCCGCTGCGGGCGGCGTTCATATAAAGGGCAGCGGCCTCCATTTCCACTGCCAGGACGCCCATCTTGATCCAGCCGTCTATGGCGGGCTCGTCCGCATAGAAGATATCGGTTGACAGGACGTTGCCAACGGTGTAGCGGTAGCCTCTGCGCTCGCACTCGTCTGCAGCCCTGCGGATGAGGTCGAAGTCTGCGATGGGGGCGAAGGTGCCGCGAAGGTGGTACTGGTCTGCATAGCAGGAATCTGTGCAGGCGCCCATTGCTATTACCAGGTCTCCCACCTTGAGTTCTTCACGGTAGGAACCGGCGGAGCCCACGCGTATGATGGTCTTTACATCGTAGAAATTATAAAGCTCGTAGGTGTAGATGCCTATGGACGGAATACCCATTCCGTGGCCCATTACGCTCACGCGTTTGCCTTTGTAGGTGCCGGTAAAGCCCAGCATTCCGCGGACGTTGTTGAACTGGACGGGATTCTCAAGGAAATTCTCTGCCATGAACTGGGCGCGGAGCGGATCTCCGGCCATTATAACGGTTTGCGCAATTTCTCCGTATTGTGCCCCGATATGGGGCGTAGGGGTGTTTGATGCCATAGGAACTAGTGTGTTAATCTGGACAAATGTACTAATTTTTTCTATATTTGCGGTATTATGAAGAAAATCCTCCTCATATCAATCGCTATGTTTTGGTCCTTATTTGCAGGATGCCAGCCCAATTCCGGACCCAAGTTCTGCGATTCCGCTCCCACCGAATATAACTACCAGTACAGCGGCACGATGGCCTACCCCATCGTTTCATACAAGGTCAGCATTCAGGAAAAAGACGGCACCGTAGCCCTTTCTTATTCAGAAGACGGCCCGGACGTAACCATATACAGGGCTCCTGCAGACCTTCTGCAAAAAATCGGGGAAAAGGTGCGCGCTCACAAGCTCTATAAGCTCAAGAACCACTATGAGCCGTCATTTGAGATACTGGACGGCTACGGCTGGAGCGTCGGCTTCATTTACGAAGACGGCTACATCTTCTCCGGCGGCTCCAACGCCTGGCCGGACGGCAAGCTGTGGGCGGGAATAACTGAGATTAACGGAATGCTTCAGGCTATTGTAGACAACGCCGCCCCGGAGGACATAATAGGGACCGGTTCACTCAGACAATGAAACCAAAGACTACAGGAATAATCTTCATAGTGGCGGCAGTCCTTGTGGCCGCCCTGGGCATTCGCCTCCTTTTCGTAGAGGCTGCATTCAAGTACGGACTCATACTGATAGGCGCCGTAGCACTTGGCTTCCTGGTCTGGAAGGCCTTCATAAAGAACGGTCAGGACGCCCTGCGCAAGAGTGAGGAGTCCAGGCGCGAGCTCGACCGCCAGGTGGCGGACCTGCGCCGGCAGCTCAACGAGCTCAGCCACAGCCCCCTCAACGTCACGGGACTCACCCCTGTGCTGCACCTTGCCACACTTAACATAGACACCTCGTTCACAAGAACTTACGTCCGTGAAGACCAAGACCGGGGCCTTACCTTCAACGGCGCCCTTCGGGCCGATATCTGCGCAGAATACGGCATCCGCCTGGAGGACGTCAAGT
>JAGCCD010000221.1 GCA_017651785.1 Bacteroidales bacterium | reverse complement strand
GCCGTTCGGCGAGAACTGGTTCATTCATTTTCAGGACAAAGGCGCATACGGACGCATCGTGCATCTTCAGCCTGTGAGCTGGGGAGACGACGGCTGGCCCGAGATTGGGGAAGACCCCGACGGAGACGGCACCGGACAGCCTGTAAGCGGCTACACAGTCCCGCGCGCCGCAAAACCCCGCACAATCACGCCCCGCTCCCCTTACGGCCTGCCGCTGGAATGGCAGTTCCCCGCCGTTCCTTCGCCATACTGGTACTACGCCATGACGGGCGACGTGAGGCTTTTCTCCGTGCAGCAGGCATCCGAAGGGCTCTGGAACTGCCCCAACCTAATGTCGCAAAAGTTCCCGGCAGAATCGTTCACAGTAGAGGCAACCTTGACCTTTATGCCCAATCCCCAACTCAAGCAGCACGGAGAAACGGCCGGATTCGTGGTAACAGGTAACAGCTATGCTGGCCTGCAGCTGCTGGACGGCCCCGACGGCATCGTGCTGCAGTATATCGAATGCCAAGATGCCGCAAACGGCGGGCAGCAAACGGCAGAGGATCTTTGCGAAGCGCCTTTCTGCATCGTTACAATAGACCATAGCAAAGAATCCCTCAACGTGCCGCAGGTCAAGTACTCCGAGTACCGCAAAGCAACGGTCCGGGTGCGCCTGCAAGTTACTCCGCAGCAGCGGGAAGGCAACGTTCCAGATCCCCTGTGCCGCTTCAGCTACAGCCTTGACGGCAGCGACTGGACTCCCGTAGACAAGACCTTCACCGCGCAGCCGGAGCTCTGGATAGGCGCCAGGTTCGGCTTCTACTGTAACAGAACAGCCAGCAAGAATGACTCCGGCTGGCTGGACATAACAAATATCTCTGTAAGCTACTGACTTACCTCATCTCGGTGTAAGGGAACTTGTCCATGTCGCCGTAGTCGAGGTTCTCGCCCGCCATGCCCCAGATGAACATATAGTTGGATGTTCCGGCGGCGGCGTGGATGCTCCACTCGGGGCTCATTATCGCCTGCTCGTTGGCAAGCCAAACGAGTCTCTCCTCCTTGGGTTCTCCCATAAGGTGGCAGATCATATTGCCGGGAGCCACGTTGAAGTAGAAGTATGCCTCGATGCGCCTTGAGTGAGTGTGGGCGGGCATTGTGTTCCATACGCTGCCGGGCTTGAGTTCGGTAAGGCCCATCTGCAGCTGGCAGGGGCCCTCCTGCAGAACGTTGCCCACTATGAGCTGGTTGATGACGCGGTCGTTGCTGTCTTCCATCTTTCCGGCGGCGAAAGAATTGGCTTTGATGGAGCCCTTGCGGCCGTCGATGGTGACGAGCTGCGTCTTGTAAGACTTGTGCGCGGTTGCGGAGTTGATGTAGAACTTGGCGGGATTTGCGGGATCCTTACTGCGGAAAATCACGGTCTTGTTGCCGCGGCCAACGTACAGGGCGTCTTTGAACCCCAGCTCGTAGTCTTTGTCGCAGACGGTCACGATTCCCTCTCCGCCAACGTTGATGATGCCGAGCTCGCGGCGCTCCAGGAAGTATTCCGCCTTGAGCGGATCTATGGGCTCGAGCTTCAGGGGACCGGCCACGGGTACGGCGCCGCCGAAGATGAAGCGGTCGTACAGGGAATAGGTAAGGGTGATCTGGTCGGCAACCATCACCTCGGGCATCATGAAGCGGTCGCGAAGTGTCTGGGTGTCGTAGCGCTTGACGTCCTCGGGATGGCAGGCCGTCTGGATGGTGTACTTGGTCTGTGCGCTCATGGCGATTGTGCTAAGCAGCAGTGCTGCGGTCAATATTTTTTTCATAAGATGCTTTGATTATTCTTCTGCGGTTGAATATGGCCATAACGGTGGTTCCGGCAACAAGTATTATGCTGCCGATGATCTTGAAGTCGTGAACCAGATGGAAGATAATCCAGGAGAAGATGCTGGAGGCGAAGTCCAGCGAACCGCCCTGGAAGCCGTCTGGAATGGCGACCGCCGCATCTCCGGTACGGGAATAAACGTCCTGTGCAGCCTGGGTGAACCAGGGTGCGAGGTCTGTGACGAGATAAAGGCCCACCGTGAGGGCTACCAGGCCGATGATGAAGGTCTTGACCACGTTGCCCTTAGTTACTGGCAGCACGGCCGGGAACACGTAGAACATGCCGGCGAGCGAGGCGAGCGGCAGGAACTGGTTGCCGGGAAGCACGATGGCGAGCAGTATGGTGACGGGAATGAGCAGCAGGCTCACCACCAGCGTGGTGGGGTGACCGATTACAAGCGCAGGGCTCATGCCGATGTTTATTCCGGCAGAGTTCTTGAACTTGCGGCTCACAAGGTCCTTGGTGGCCTCCGCTATGGGCTTTAGGCCCTCTATGAACAGCGAGGTAATGCGGGGAATGAGCTCCATGACCGCGCCCATCTTGATGCCGAGGCCCAGGATCATGGGAATGTTCTGCACCAGCTCGGACCAGCTGCTGCAGCTGAGGCAGCCGATGAGTATGCCGACTATGACTCCCAGGAACAGAGGCTCTCCCAGGATGCCGAACTTCTTTTTGAGGCCGTCGGCGTCTATGTCCAACTTGTTGAATCCGGGAATCTTGTCCATGCACCAGTTGAGTCCCTCTGCAAAGGGCACGAAGCTCTGGCAGAAGGGCTGCGGAATGCTGATGCCGTCCAGATCCTTATAATACTGCTGGAACTTGCGGGTGGTGAGGTCTGCCATCACCAGCGTGATCACGAAGCATATCACCGCGGCGAAAAAGCCGTACCAGATGCTCTCCGTCGCATAAAACACCACGGCGCCTATGAAGGCGTAGTGCCAGTAGTTCCAAAGGTCGATGTTGATGGTATTGGTTGCCTTTACGAGCAGCAGCAGGATGTTGATTCCCAGGCACACCGGGATGATGAATGCGCCCACGGTGGTATTGTACGCCACCGACGCCGCTGCCGGCCAGCCCATATCGAATATTCCAAGGTGCAGGTCGTAAATCTCCGTCATGGTCTTGAGCGGAGCTCCCATGCTGGACGTGAGCAGCGCCGTTATGACGCTCAGGCCCACGAAACCCACACCCACAAGAAGACCGCTCTTGAGCGCCTTGCCGAACTTGATACCGATACATACACCCAGGATGGTGAAAAGTATCGGCATCATCACCGCGGCGCCAAGACCGATTATATAACTGAATACCTGTTCCATTATTTGTCAAAGTTTAAAAAGACTGAGCAGCTGCTTTCCAGAAACTTCCGCTTCGCTCCATCCCTCCCACAATCGGAGATTGCGGGCCCCTCCCATTCACAAGCCATGGGCGGCTATGGTTTCTGAAAAGCACTGCTCAGTCTTTTTCATTCTATTTGGGTTGTTTTCCAATATATGCTAATATACCTCCGTCAACGTAGAGAATATGTCCGTTAACGGCGTCGGAGGCTTTTGAGGCGAGGAAGACGGCAGGGCCGGCGAGTTCGTCGGGGTCGAGCCAGCGGCCTGCGGGAGTTTTTGCGCAGATGAAACTGTCGAACGGATGGCGGGAGCCGTCGGGCTGACGCTCGCGCAGGGGCGCGGTTTGCGGAGTGGCGATGTAGCCTGGGCCGATGGCGTTGCACTGGATGTTGTATTCTCCGTACTCGGAGCAGATGTTGCGGGTGAGCATCTTGAGGCCGCCCTTTGCAGCGGCGTAGGCGCTCACGGTCTCGCGGCCCAGCTCACTCATCATTGAGCAGATGTTTATGATCTTCCCCTCGCGGCGCTCCATCATCTCGGGAACAACTGCGGCAGAGCAGATGTACGGGCCAACCAGGTCTACGTCTATGACTCTCTGGAACTCCTCGCGCTTCATCTCGTGCATGGGGATGCGCTTGATGATGCCGGCGTTGTTTACCAGAATGTCTATCTGACCCACTTCTGCGTGGATGCGGTCTACGAGCTCTTTGACGGCTACTTCGTCCGTCACGTCACATACATAGCCGTGGACGTTGGTGATTCCTGCATCCTTGTAGGCCTGAAGGCCTTTCTGCATCGAAGCTTCGTTGGAGGTGTTGAATATGATATTGGCGGCGCCGGCCTCTGCAAAGGCCTTGGCGAT
>JAGCCD010000220.1 GCA_017651785.1 Bacteroidales bacterium | reverse complement strand
GTATTCCGAAGGAGTTGAGTCTTTCTTGCCAAGCTGCAGGAACTCAAGGCTCAGGAGTCTCTGCCGGCCGAGGAGGGATGCCGCCTTGCCCTCGTATTTCTTTACGAACGGCTCAAGTTTCTCGTATTCCGAATTGTCGTAATAGTAGACTATGTCTGAATACTCCACGAAAGCGGCGCCGGGATAAGTATCTCCGTAATAATCCTTGATGTCCGGAGTACGGTTGGCGAAATAGATGCTCCAGAGGGCGTACTCATAGTCGTCTTTGAGTTTGGGAATGAGGGCGTCGGAATAAACCGCATTGCGGACATGGCCCCTGACGTAGAATTCGGGATTGCGGGAACCCTGAAGCTTATCCTTATTTGTGCGGACGTATTCCGCGGCTTTGTCTTTACTCCAGGAGGAGAGACGGTGGAAAAGGATTGCTATGGGCTCGCCGAACTCGTCCAGTTCCTTCTCCATTGCATTGGTCAGGTTGGAGCGGTCTTTCCAGTTTATGCTTGAGCGGACCGCTACATAGCGTGTCGCGGCGTCGTACCAGTCCCAGGCCAGATGGCGCTCGGCGGCCTCTTTCTTGATGGCCTCCAGGGCTGCCGCCTGGTCTTGTGGCTTGTCGGCATTTTCTGCCTTGTAATAGGTTTTCCAGAGGGCTGCAAGAGTGTGGCCGTCGGAATCTTTGGTCTGGGAGAATGACATCAAACTGCTCAGGATAAGTGCGAGGGTTAGTGTTAACTTTTTCATATGCTTGACGGATATGAGCCCCGGTCCCGCGGCTGTGGAGCGGTGGCATGTAAAGTTAATGATTTTCAACTATAATGCCAAATGGCCGCTACAGGTACTGCTCAAAGTAGTCCGTCAGCTTGAGGTACAGGTGCTCCCTCCAGGGGCCCATGACGTTGTGCTCGCTGCGGGGGTAGGGGTAATAGTCTGCCAGAACGCCCTTTTCTACGCACGACTGCACGAAACTCAGCGAGTTTATGGGAAGGACTGTGCCGTCTTCCATGCCCTGGCAGATAAGGAGCCTGCGGCCTGCCACCGCGCCAGCCTTGGGAATGAGAGAAGTGGCGGCGAAGCCCTCGGGATTGGTCTGCGGCGTATCCATGTAACGCTCGCCGTACATCACCTCGTACCACTTCCAGTCTATGACGGGACCGCCTGCGGCCGCCACCTTGAACAGCTCGGGATGGGACGTCAGCAGTGTGATGGTCATAAATCCGCCGTAGCTCCAGCCGGTGACTCCAATCCGGCTTTCGTCCACCCAGCCCTCTGCAATGAGCTGCCGGATGCCTTCCACCTGGTCTGCTGTCTCTGCAACGCCACACTGGCGGTTGATTGCCCGCGCGAAGTCGTATCCGCGGTTGTCGGTGCCGCGGTTGTCCTGGATCCACAGCACATAGCCTTTCTGGGCCATAAGCAGCTCCCACGCCCTGATTCCGCCCAGCCAGGTGTCTGTAACCATCTGACTGTGAGGACCTCCGTACACGTAGACTATGAGCGGGTATTTCTTTGACGGGTCCCAGTCCGCAGGCTTTACCATCCGGTAGTAGTTCACAAACCTGGGGTCAGCCGAAGGGACGGTGCCGAATTCTACTGTTACGGGCGCAAAGGCACCAAGGGGATCCGCCGACTCGTGCAGGACCTTGACGAGCTTGCCGTCCGATCTGCGGAGCTCCGTGCGCCCTGGCATATCCACCGCGCTCCAGCGGTCTATGAACTGCTTGAAGTCGGGGCTCATGGCTACGCGGTGCGAGCCGCTGCCCTCGGTGAGGCGTTGAGGTGCTCCGAAACGTATCTTACTGAGAATATTGGGCTTACGGCCCTTCATAAGCTTTGTAAGCCGCACGCGGAAAAGGTGATTCTCTGCCGGCGACACTTCTGCGGAGTAATAATAGACGTACTCTCCGTCGTTGGCAACATACTGCACGTCGGCATTGCAATTGGTAAGTCTGCGCACGCCACCCTCCATGTCGCACAGATAGAGCTGCCGGTAGCCGTCACGCACGTCTGTGCGGTAGATGAAGAAGTTGGTGCCCTTTACGAAGTACACGCCCTCGTGCGGCTCTACCCAGGTATTGTCGTCCTCGCAGAAAAGTGTGCGGACAAGGCTGCCCGTGGCGACATCGTAGACGTTGAATTTCAGATGATGCTGGCTGCGGTCTATCACCTGCACGAGGATTTGCTTTTCGTCCGGTGTCCAGGTTACGCCGGCGATGTAGCGCTCAGGCGTGAACTCATTGACATCCAGCACTTTGAGGATATGGCCAAGGGTGTCGCAGATACAGAGGTCCACGTGCTCCGAGGGCATGCCGTTCATTGGGTAGCGTATGCTCTTGAGAGTACCGGTGCGGGAGTTGATGTCCAGCAGGGGGAACTCTGTGACCGCGCTTTCGTCCACCCTGTAAACGGCAAGAAGACTGCCGCCGGGCGAAGGGTAAAAGCCGCTTTCTATGCCGAACTCGTTGCGGGACGGCACTTTGCCATAGGTTACGGCAGGATTGTCCGACACCGGGAGAACCGGGCCACGGCGGATGGGAGGAGCGGCGGCGCTGATTGGCCTGCGGGGCGGCTCGTCGGTTACAAGGCCGTTTGCGTCCCAGCCGAACCATTTGCCGGACGGATATACGCCACGGCCTATTATGTCCTTGCAAGTGAGGGACTTGCCATCGGGCGAGCCCACTGTTACGGACTTCAATACGGTACGCTGCGAGGCGTTGCCTGCCGGCTGCGCACAGACGGGCAGGGTGATGATGAGTGCAGCCAGGACGGCGGCCGCGGAGAGTATGCGTTTCATAAAAGCAAATGTAACGAATTTTTTGCTAATTTCGCGGTCATGAGATACAGGATTGACTTGTCCTACGACGGCGCCCCATTCTGCGGCTGGCAGATCCAGCCCGGCAGTCCGTCGGTGCAGGAAACTCTGGAGAAGGCTCTGGGAACGCTGCTGCGCCGCCCCGTCGGCGTAGTGGGTGCAGGCAGAACAGATACAGGTGTGCACGCCCTGCGTTATGTGGCACACTTCGACCTGGACTGCCAGGTGCCCGACTGCGCCCAGCTCAGGTATAAGCTCAACGCCATACTTCCTTCCAGTATCTCCGTGCAGGGCATCGCTCCCGTGAGCGAAGATTTCCACGCCAGATTCAGCGCCGTGCGGCGGTCGTATTCGTACTTCCTGCATCGCGTTAAAGACCCCTTCATGGAGGGCAGATCCTATCTTTACGCCTATCCCAACGTAGATTTCGAGGCTATGAACCTCGCCGCCCGCGCACTCCTTGGCACGCACGACTTCAGCTGTTTTGAAAAAACCGGCGGAGACAACAAGACATCCGTCTGCACCGTTTATTCAGCAGAATGGGTTGAGTATAAAACAGGCTACTGGCGCTTCAACATTACCGCAGACCG
>JAGCCD010000219.1 GCA_017651785.1 Bacteroidales bacterium | reverse complement strand
TGGTGGCATTCCTGGACAAACAGCCCAAACAATAATTCCAATGGAAAAAGTAACCCTTCACGACAAGACGTTCCGCAAGTTCATCTTCCACTCCCGCATAGAGGAGGCCATAGATGAGGTGGCGGAGAAAATCAACCGCGAGTTCGAGGGATGTGAAGACGTCCCGGTAGTTATCTGCACCCTTAACGGTGCTCTCCCCTTCACCGGCGAGCTCTTTATGAGGCTCAACTTCCCCTGCGAACTGGGCAGCGTAAAGCTCAGCTCTTACCGCGGCACCTCCTCTACCGGAACCGTGCTAACCGTGCAGGGCCTTTCTGAGGATATCCGCGGCAAGCGCGTGATTGCCTGCGAGGACATTGTGGACACGGGCAATACAATCCTGGCGCTGAGGGAGTTGCTTCTCGCCAACGGCGCCACCGAGTTGCGCATCTGCACCATGCTCCTCAAGCCCGACGTGTACGACAAGGACGTCAAGCTCGACTACGTGGGTATGGAAATCCCCAACGACTTCATAGTCGGCTGCGGACTGGACTACAACGGCCTGGGACGCAACCTCAATGACATTTACGTACTGGACAAATGAAGTACTACATCCTTTTCGGCCCTCCCGGAGCGGGCAAGGGCACGCACGCCGGAGCGTTGGCGGAGAGGTATAACCTCAAGCACATCTCTACCGGCGCACTTCTGCGCGCAGAGATTGCCGCAGGTACGCCCCTGGGTATGCAGGCAAAGGCTTTGATAGACGACGGCCGCCTTGTTCCCGACGAGGTGGTGGAAGGTATGATAGAGAACGCCTTCAACACCATCAAGGACGTGGACGGCTTCCTGCTGGACGGCTTCCCCCGCACACTTCCCCAGGCAGAGGCGCTTGATTCCATACTGGCCGCCCGCGGGGAGGAACTCACCGCCGTGGTTTCCATAATGATTCCGGACGAGGTGGTGTACGACCGCATTGCCGGCCGCGCCCTTGTGGAGGGCCGCGCAGACGACGCCTCTCCGGAGATCATAGGTCACCGCATAGAGACCTATCACGCTCAGACAGAGCCGCTTATAGAGTACTATAAAGGCTCCGGCAAATACCACGAGGTCTGCGGACATCCCGGTACCATAGAGGAAGTGAGGGAAAGGGTTCTGTCCCTTGTAGAGACTCTGTAGAGCAATGGCGACGCGCCCCAAAGAAGATGTTGCAGCCCTGAGCCGCAAACTGTGCGAAGAAGCCCGCAGCGGCGTCTTCCGCCCGGTTTACGTGCTTATGGGCGATGAGCCATATTATCCCGAACTGGTGTGCCAGGCAATCATAGACAACTGCGTGGACGAGTTTGGGAAAGACTTCAACGAAACCATCTGCTATGGGGCCGATGTCTCTGCAGACCAGATAGTTACCGCAGCCCGCCGCTTCCCAATGATGTCCGACAGGCAGCTCGTGGTGGTAAAGGAGGCGCAGATGCTCAAGGGCATAGAAGACATAGCAATCTACTGCAACGAGCCACTGGATTCCACCGTGCTTGTACTGCTTCTTCGCAAGGCCTCGCTGGATAAGCGCAAGGCCCTTTACAAGAGCGTGCAGAAGATAGGCGCGGTGCTGGACAGCCCGGCGCTGAGGGACTACGAGATGCCAGGCTGGATCTCCAGCTACTACCTTGAAAGAGGTCTCAGGATAGATCCCGAAGCGGCCGCCCTGCTTGCGGAATCCGTTGGAACGGAGCTCTCTACCATTGTAGTAGAGACAGACAAACTGCTCAAGAATCTGCCGCAAGGAGCCACATCCGTATCTGTAGCAGATGTTGAGAAGAACGTTGGTATCTCCCGGCAGTTCAGCATTTTCGAGTTAACGAAAGAACTGTCGTATCGCAACGCATCCAAGGCTCTCAAGATTGCGTCCCACCTTGGAAACGCAGCTCGCTTCGCAATGCCGCAGGCGGTGAGCGCCCTGTATATGCACTTCTACAGAATACTCAAGTACGGAGCCCTTCTGCAGCGAAACGGCTATCCTTCTCCGGAAGAAAAAGCCGCCGCGCTGGCAGGAGTTAACCCCTACTTCTACCGCGAGTACGATACGGCTGTTCGCAACTATCCCCTGCCCAGGGCAATGGCAATCGTGTCGCTGCTTTGCGAATACGACTACCTGGGCAAAGGCGGCGACGGAGGTGCCACCCCTCCTTCGGAGTTGCTTGTAGAACTTACCGCCAAGATACTGAACTCTTGACAGGTTTGCATATAAGAGAATTTTTTCTCAATTTTGTACGCTTTTTATCGGGGCTGTTCTGGTTTTGACAGCATTGACGACGAAAGGTAAGCACGCCGGGCGTAGGCAGCTGGCCCGTTAATCCCAGATGTCAAAAAATTAGTAGGCAACTACAACTATTCATACGCTTGCTAATCTCCAAGAGATCTAGCATTAACCGTATCCGCCAAGGCTGCGGATCGGCGTATATCCCTCCGGCATTAAGCCGCCTCTGTCCGGATCAAGGGGTATCATTCAAGGCGGATGCTTGCGACCGCCGCCTCCACGTCGCACTAAGATTCAGAGGATAAGCTTCGGCTAAGGGTGCCTTCCCTCGTACCGCGGCCCACAATTAAAGGAAGGATAAGCGTGTAGAAAGCCTCTTGGCGCTTTGTTTGGACGCGGGTTCGACTCCCGCCAGCTCCACGACTAATAACTTTAACCTATGTTTGGATACAGAGCAGACGGAAAGAAGGTAAAAAACCTCGATCCCATCCAGAGGCTCATGCCTCACATCATGGTGCAGCGCGCAGATGCCCAGAACTCAACGAGTTACGACTGTCCCTGCGAAAACATCGACGCCTTTATCAAAAAGCAATTCGAAGCCGGAGAGAAGTACACCTACATGCACATCCTCATCGCTTCAATAGTAAGGGCCAGCGCGCTTTATCCCCGTATCAACCGTTTCATCTGCCACGGACGCATCTATGCCCGCAACTGCATACAGGTCTCGTTCGT
>JAGCCD010000218.1 GCA_017651785.1 Bacteroidales bacterium | reverse complement strand
TAGACCGTGAAAGGGAGATCGGATCCTTCAAGCCCACTCCGTTCTATCGCGTAGAAGCCACTTTTGTGGCTCGCGGCACCTCCGTCAAGGGCCTGCTGGACAAGAAGTTCAACGATATCGAATCGGCCCGCGCATTCCTTCAGGACTGCATCGGCGCCACGTATACCGTCGGCTCGATAGACAGCAAGGAGGGGGCGAGGATTCCTCAGCCGCCCTTCACCACGTCCACCCTTCAGCAGGAGGCCGCACGCAAGCTGCACCTGCCCGTAAGCACCACAATGAGGGTGGCCCAGTCGCTGTACGAGCGGGGTCTCATCACCTACATGCGTACAGACTCAACCAACCTGTCGGCCCTGGCCGTCAATACGTCAAAAGAGTACATCTGCAACAACTTCGGCCCCGAATACTCACGCCCGCGCCAGTACCACACCCACTCCAAGGGCGCGCAGGAGGCGCACGAGGCCATACGCCCCACTTTCGTGGCAAATACTGACATCGAGGGCACGGCGCAGGAGAAGAAGCTTTACCAGCTCATCTGGAAGCGCACCGTCGCATCCCAGATGGCGGACGCACGTGTGCTGAACACCGGCATCATAGTAGACATAGACCGCAGGCCTGAGAAGTATTCGCTGCAGTCGGTCCAGGTACTGTTCGACGGTTTCCTGAAGCTCTACCGCGAGGGCACGGACGACGAGGAAGAGACCGAGGCCGGAAGCGTGGAGTTGCCGCAACTCTCCAAGGGAGAGCAGCTTGAGGCGAGCTCCGTGCTGGCGGAATGCAAGTACACGCAGGCCCCCTGGCGCTACTCGGAGCAGACGCTCATCAAGAAGATGGAGGAGCTGGGAATAGGCCGACCTTCCACTTACGCGCCCACAATCACCACGCTCACCAAAGCCCGCGGCTACCTGGTAAAGGGAGACAAAGAGGGCGTCAAGGTGCCGGTGCGCAACCTTATTCTGAAGGGCTCGCAGATTAGTGAATCCGCCAAGACCGAGCTTGTGGGAGCGGAGAAGGGAAAACTCATTCCAACAGACGTGGGTATTCTGGTAACCGATTATCTCACAGGCAGTTTCTCCGACATAATGGACTACGACTTCACCGCCAACGTAGAGAAAGACTTCGACCAGATAGCAGGCGGGGAGAAGCCCTGGAGCCAGGTGATTTCAGACTTCTACGCCCCGTTCCACCACAAGGTGAACGACGCCCTGAGCAACAGGCAGTACGGTCACGTTGAGCGTCAGATAGGCATCGATCCAACCGACGGGCAGATGATTACCGCTCGCCTCGGCCAGTACGGACCGTACGTCCAGAAGGGCGAGGGAGAGAACCGCGTGTCCGCCAGCCTCAGCAAGGGTCAGATCATAGAGACGCTCACGCTGGAAGAGGCCGCAAAGCTGTTCAACCTTCCCCGCAATGTCGGTGAATACCAGGGAGTTGACATCATCGCCACCAAAGGCCGCTTTGGCCCTTACCTCAAGTGGGGAGACGCCAACGTGTCGCTGCCCCGCAGCAAAGATCCCCTCACCGTGAGCCTCGAGGACTGCATCTCAATCATCGAGTCAGACAAGGTAAAGAAGGAGATCGTCGCCGCGCCCATCCACGAGTGGACGGACAGCGACATCAGCGTGATAAACGGCCGTTACGGCCCCTACATCAAGCACGACGGCAAGAACTACCGCATCCCCAAAGGCACTGATGCAGAAGCCCTTACGGAAGAAAAGTGCAAGGAAATCATAGCTGGCGGCGCCCCCACCGCCCCCCACGTGAGAAAATACACCAAGAAGAAATAGAGCATGGCCAGTTACAAACTCGACGAAATCGACCGCAAGATTCTTTACTACCTGGTAAACAACGCCAGGATGCCCTACATGGAAATCGCCCGCGAATGCGGCATTTCCGGTGCCGCCGTGCACCAGAGGATCAAGAAGATGGAAGAGGGCGGCGTGATCATCGGCTCGCAGATGATGGTAAAGCCCGGCACCCTGGGCCTGAACGTCTGCGCCTTCATCAACATCACCCTCGCCGAGGATAACAAGTACCCCGAAGTCATCGACGCCCTGCGTCACGTCTCCGAAATTGTTGAGTGTCACTTCGTTACCGGCCGCTCCGCGCTGCTCCTCAAAGTCTATTGCATAGACAACGACCACCTGATGGAAACCATCATCAACACCATCCAGCGCATCCCCTACGTCCAGTCCACAGAAACCATGATTTCCCTCGACCAGGCCTTCGAGCGCCAGGTCTGGGTAAAGGACTTCAAGAGCACGACTTTCCGCAACCTGTAGGCTGCGGAAAGTCGTAATTATTCTATTCAGAGTATTCTGAGACGGGACGGACGGACTCACCGCAATAGCGGTTGCATTCGCTAAGGTCGATGCCGTCTGAAAAAAAGTTTAGGCTCTGGGCAAGGTCCCCAAATTGGACATAGAGCGTAGAAGACCAATACCATCCATAAGAATAGGCGCCCATTTCGTCGTGGAGGGTAGTGCCATACATGATGCTCGCAGCGGGAAGGAAGAGACTGTTGCCGTTGCTGGCTGTGAAGAGGCGGCCTGCAACACCGGTACCCTCGTAATCGTCCGTCCAGGTAATTGTCGTGTTGTTTAGGAGCTCCTGGAAATCTTCAGGTGTGGGAGTGCGCCACGTGCCGCCCCAAATCTGCACTGCAGGGTCGTCCTCGTAATTGTAATCGGAGTAATCCTTGTGTGCTACACCGTCGCCGTTGTCGCCGACGAAGGTGTCACCATCATACCAGATGCTGGATGTCTGGTTATCGGCGAAGGTGTACTTCGTTATGTATCTATAACTGCTCTTGCCTTCCAGCATCCACTTGTAAGTTGCCCAACTGTAGTCTTTTTTCGGCGCGGTCTCTGCCCAGGCGAAGTAGTCGCCATACTCCTCGGGGCTGTCTGCACCTATGTTGCAGGTGGCCCACAGAAGGCCGGAAGGGAGACCTAGGTCTACATACTCGTGGCCGGTGAAAGGATCTAAAGGCTCCTCTGGCTCTCCGGGACCTGCTATCGCGAACGTCGGGACAACGTGTACCTTGCTGCGCTCGGCAGTCACCTCGCTGTTAATCTTAAAGTCCGTGGTGGTGCCGTCGGTCTTGGTGAGGGTGAAGGTCACGCCGTCAACGAATGTGATGGGAGGAACGGACATGTAGTACGTCTCTTCCGGGTCGAAGGTGCCGTCCGGTGTGAGGGTGATTTCATAGACGTCATCCGTGAAGTCGTCTATTACAGGTTCGCCTTTTTCTGCTATTACGGTGAAGATGCCTCCGTAGAAGCAGGCGCCGCCGTTGGCCTTAAGGGTTATCTTTGCCACGTCGTCATCGCCTACTTTAAGGGCCAGGAGGCTGCAGATGTTCTTGAAGCTCAGGTTCTTGGAGTCTGATACCGCAACGGCAGGGAACGCCTCGGGGTCATACGTGCCGGGGTATCCCGACTGGTCATCCTTAAAAACGATGCTGAATATGCCGTCTGCATCTACCGTGTTGCCGCTCTCTGCGGGGTAAATGCCGTAGAGGCTTCCGCTGCCCTCTCCCAACTTGCCCGTGAAGGTGGCCTCCTCTGCACGCTCTGTGTTAGTGGAAGTAAACTCCGATAAT